>JAKAWK010000068.1 GCA_021827365.1 Nitrospirota bacterium | reverse complement strand
CCCACCCTCGGTCTCTCAGCATGGTTCCAAGCAGAATGACGCCTAGTCTGGGAATGGTAAATGAACTATAGACATGGAGATGAGTCGACTTTGGCTCGACAAGCACAAATTTCTTTGCCATTACACTGCCCCCTTCAGGGGACCTCCCTGCCTGAATGCGCAGGGAGGCGCCCCGTTATCCGTTCGGATGAATCCGATCTTTCTTCGCAAGAAGCTGTTCTTTTGTTTCGACGTAATTCGGATCAGGTATGCAGCATTCATCAATGGGGCAGACTGCGGCACACTGGGGCTCATCGTGAAACCCTATGCATTCCGTGCAGAGATCCGGATCGATCACGTAGATAGGATCCCCTTCGCTGATAGCGTCATTCGGACACTCCGGAAGGCAGGCTCCGCAGGAGATACAATTATCGGCAATCATAATAGACATCCAGGCCTCCTTGACCATTTCCATGCTTGCAATCAAACGCCTCAGACCAGCGCCTGGGGCACTCTCCATTATCCGGGTCCACAAAAACCGGACATCTTCCCAAAGGCACTCTTAAATGGAAAAGAGGCCGAAGTTACTACAAGATCCTTATTCTATCGGCAAGCCGTCCCACAAATCAACTGATTTGTTCAGAATTTCACAGCGATCCCATTTAACGTGCGGCCTCCACAAACATCATATCAGAATCCCAAGATTCAGGAAGAGGAACCGCGAAAAGGCCTCTCCGAAAAGGATCATGAGCAGGGCCACATACAAAAGGCCCGTGGCGGCCTGGGTCGAATGCATCCGGACGGTCCGGTAAGCCAGGATGGAGATCACCAGTCCCCCGATGACCCCGACGAGAAGTCTTCCCCAGAGATAGAGCCCCTGGAAAGATTCCAGGAGAAGCCCTTCGGCGAAACCAGGCCGTCCCTGCCAGTCCATCCACGTCAGGATTCCCGAAAGGATGGCGGTCAGGGCGGTGCATCCCAGAAGGGCCCGGGAAAGAAAGGCCAGCGGTTCGATGGGAAGGGTGGGGTTGGTCAGATAGAAGTGCCCCCAGTTCATGGCAAGAAGAACGGCGCCCAGAAGAAACGAAGAGACAAACATGGTCACGAGAAGGATCATTCCCGAGACGGACAGGCTGAGGGAAGCATTCAGAATCAGCGTGGCCGTTCCCGTGGCCCCCAGAAGCAGGAGGGCAGAAATATTGAGGACAGGTCTCGTGATGGGACGGATCCGATTCCAGGAGACAAAATTGACCAGGGAGTTGTATCCCACCAGCCCTGCCGTTCCCGACATCATGAGGTAAACCGTCAACTGGTCCAGATGGCCAGGATGAAAGGCAGGGATTTTCATTCCGGACGGTCCGAGCGCAAACAGGGCCCCTCCTGAGAAAAGGAGGAAAAGGAGGCCGTGCAACCGGTAAAAGGATCTGTTAACCGAAGGATACCGGTAGAGGAAGGTCATGAGGAAGCATCCTCCGGCCGTCACCTGCAAAAGAAGAAGTCCAAAGACATTGGGGTGAAAGATCATTCTGGTCCTTCCTGGTTTTTTTCGTTTCCTTCCTCCTGGCGCATCCGGTCTTCCCAGCGGGGCCGGGTCTCCCGGACCTTAAGGCCCACCCTTCCGAGGGAAAGCGGAAGCGGGGCCGGGTCCTTCCAGAGGAAGAGGGTCATTCCGGCCACTCCCGGAAATATCCCCATGACATGGTCGACGATGGCCTCACCAAGTCGTTCGAGCAGAAAAAACTCCGATGCCTCTCCTTTGGCGACGATTTCCCGAAGAAGGCGGTCATAGTCCACTGTCTTGTGAATGGCGTCATTGCCCCAGGAAATCTCTGAAAGTTCGATCTCTCCCGACAGAAGAAGGCGCTGGGGACGGGACCTTTCCTCCTGTCCCGTCCCGATTCTCACATGAATTGAGAGTTGTTCAAAAAAAACAGTCTTGGACATCGTTTAAGGTCCGCTCCCCGAGACGCTCGGCAGTTTCTGGTCGATGAGGATCCTGACGGGGGAGCCTCCGACCGTTCCCTCTACGGGGACGGTCCCGCTGTACTCCCCGCTCGCAACCAGGGAGCTCCCTGATTCGAGGGAGAGACGAGCCACAAGCCGCACCTTTCCCTGGAAGTTGATTCCCGTGAGGCGGACATCCTTCTGGGAGATCTCGAAGGGAACGGGAAATGTCGGATGGACAAAGACAACGCGGGCGACAGGAAGCCAGTCCGGAGAGGTGGGTCCCTTCATCAGGGCCACCACAGCCAGGGACCCATGAGTCATCCAGAGGGGGACACGGGGATCGATGAAGACCGTCCCCACCACCTTGCCCGGAACATGTCCCTTGCCGGCTGGTGGTTTGGAACATCCTCCGGAAAAAAGGACCAGCAGGAACAGGAGGCCTGCCAGGAGTCTGCCGGAAGGGAAAAGGCGGGGTCTATTCATCATGGGACCTTTCGACGGTGTCGTTTCATGGAGAGACAATGACAAACTCCTCGATATGATAGAGTGGATCGCTCTTGATGATCACTTTTCTGCGGATCACCTGCTGGACGGCATCCAGAAAAATCTTCTCCGAGGCGAGCTCCGCCTCCACATCCGGATGGACATAGAGGATCACTCGGCGGTCCTTTGCTCCCCGACCTGAAGGAAGCTTCCGGAGATCTTCGAAAATTTCGTAGATGATCGTCCGGACGGACTTGACATATCCCTTTCCGTCACAATAGGCGCAGGTTTCTCCCAGAAGGTGGACAAGGTCTTCCCGGACTCTTTTTCTCGACATTTCGACCAGGCCCAAGTCCGAGATCTTGAGGGCATTGGTGCGGGCCTTGTCCTTCGTCAACATTTCCTGAAGCCCCTGGAAGACTTTCTCCCGATTTTTTTCCTTTTCCATGTCGATGAAATCGAGGATGATGATTCCTCCGATGTTGCGAAGGCGCAACTGGTGGGCGATTTCCTCCACCGCCTCAAGATTGGTCTTGAGGATTGTCTCCTCCGGATCCTTGTCCCCGACAAATCGTCCTGTATTTACATCCACCACCGTCAGGGCCTCGGCCCGGTCGATCACAAGATACCCTCCGGATTTGAGCCAGACCTTCTTCTCGAGGGCCCGGGCGACCTGCTGGTCAACCGAATATTCCTGGAAGAGAGAGGATTTTCGGCTCCAGAGTTCGATCTTGTCGGCATAGGCAGGCAGATAGGTCCGGACAAATTCGAGAACCCGCTGGTACTCCTTCTGGCTGTCGATGACGAGACGGTCGACTTCGTTTGTCAGGTAGTCCCGTATTGTCCGGAAGACCACGTCCAGATCGACTCGAACGAGCGCCGGGGCCCGGACAGTCTCCTTCTTTGACTTGATGTCCTCCCAGAGAAGATCGAGAAAAACCATGTCCATCCGGGCTTCGTCCTCGGTCATCCCTTCCGCGACTGTCCGGATGATATACCCGCCCTTGTGGGTGCGAAGCCCCCCCACGATCTCCTTGAGCCTCTGTCTCTCCCCCTCGTTCGTGATCCTGCGGGAGACCCCGATATGGTTGACCTGGGGCATATAGACAAGATAGCGGCCAGGAAGACTGATATAAGTTGTTGCCCGAGGGCCCTTGGTACTGATCGGGTCCTTGGTCGTCTGGATCAGAAGCTCCTGTCCATCGGTCAACAGCTCCTCGATGGGGCGTCTTCCCGAACGTTTTGCCGGCTCCGGCGGGGCCTCCCCTTCGGGGGTGGCCGGAATGGCCGCCGGGGTTTCTTCCTCGATCACCGCCCCCGGAGGAGACTCCTCTCGCAGGGCATCGGGAAGCGTCTCGGTCCCTTCGACAAAGATATCGTCAACGTAAAGAAAGGCGGCTTTTTCAAGACCGATATCCACGAAGGCCGCCTGCATTCCCGGGAGCACCTTGCTCACCTTTCCCTTGTAGATGTTTCCCACGATCCCCTGGGCCTGCTTCCTGTCAAAAAAGTATTCGGCCAGACGTCCCCCCTCGACGATGGCCACCTTCGTCTCTTCTTCAGTCACATGAATCAGGATTTCCGAACCCATTCTCTACCCTCCTGCAACGACCATTAAAATCCTCCGGCATCAAAAATCCTGTCCTCTCGAGGAGGACTTCATCCCAGACCTTCAGGAAATCATTCGGAAGCCGTGTGTCCCGAAAACCGGCGTTATCTCTTTGCATAAATGCGGACGTTCATCAAAAGAGCCATGGCCCCCAGAGAAACAATCATGGCCGACCCCCCGTAACTCATCAGAGGCATAGGAACCCCCACAACAGGGAGGATCCCCAGCACCATCAGGACATTGATCAGGAAACAAAACAGAAAAAAACCCGTCACGCCGGCCGAAAGATAGAACCCTGCAGGGTCCCGACAATCCATGGCCGTGCGGAAACCGAACCAGACCAGATAGGAGACCAAAGCCAGGAAGACCAGGGCTCCGGCAAATCCCCATTCCTCCGTAAAAACGGCAAAGACAAAATCGGTGTGTGCTCCCGGAAGAAACTGGTACCGCACCTGGGTGGCCCCGGACAACCCTTGGCCGAACCACCCCCCCGATCCGACCGCCACAATGGACTGGATGGTGTGGTATCCGAGGCCGGAAGGATCGGATGAGGGGTCGATGAAAGCCCGGATCCGGTCCTTCTGGAACTCGTGGAGGTGTGTCCAGACTCCTTCCCAGAGAACCGGAAAGAAAGCCAGTCCTCCCAGGACAGAGATGGTCACGATCCTGGAAGGAATTCCCTTCAGAAAAACGAAGACGGAAAAGATGATCATCAGTTCAAAGGCCGTTCCAAGATCCGGCTGCCTCGCGATCAAAAGGGCCGGAAAAACCGAGGCCAGGAGACCGGCTGCGAAACGGGCCGGCCGTAGCGGGATATCCCGTTTTTCCGGGACGAAAAGCCATGTCAGAAAGAGAATCAGTCCCAGGATCATGAACTCCGAAGGCTGGATCTGGAACCACCCCAGCCCGATCCAGCGCCTTGCTCCATGGCTGGCATGTCCGGCTAGAAAGACGATGGCGAGGAGCGCCAGGACAACCCCGTATATCCAGCGGGCATTTTTCAGAAAAAGGGGATAAGGAACAAGGAGGATGCCAAGCCCCATAAGAAGGCCGAAGACCTCCCAGAGTCCCTGCTTGACAGCCAGATAGGGTGTCACGGAGAAAAGGGTCAGAAGATCGATTAACAGGAGGGCGGACAGAACCACCAGAAAGGCTGGATGGACCCTGACAACATAGACGAGAATTTTGGCGACCAAATTCCAGTGTCCCTTCCTCAGGATGCAACGGCCGGCGCGGGATTTCCTTTTTCTGCCAGCCGCGTAATGTAGAACATGCGGAAAACCTCCCGGGCCACAGGCCCGGCCACATCTCCGCCGTCTCCTCCGTTTTCGATCAGAACGGCGACGACGATCCTGGGATCATCGAAGGGCCCGAAGCCCACAAACCAGGAGTCGGCCTTTGGACGCTTGGTACCCTTGTTTTTTCCACGGTTGCTGACGACCTGGGCCGTCCCGGTTTTTCCTGCGATGGCAAAAAACGGCAGATTCACCGGATGGCCCGTCCCGTGCGGAGCCGCCACAACATCCCTGAGATCGGCCCGGACAATGTCGAAATCCTTTTTGGGGATCGGAATCGGAGTCAGGTCCGGGGGCATTTGACTACTGCCTTTTCCCGTCTCCCCCAGGAGGAGATGGGGGTGCGAGATTTGTCCGTTCATGGCCACGGCTCCCATCAGCCTGGCCATTTCAAGGGGAGTGACGGTCAGATAGCCCTGTCCGATGGCCATTGGGGGGGTCTCTCCCGGGTACCAGGGAGTGTGGAGATACTTCCTTTTCCACTCCCGGTCAGGCACAACCCCTGAAAGCTCGGCCGGAAGATCGATTCCGGTACGGGAACCCAGCCCAAAAAGGCGTGCCACCCTGGCAATGGGTTCGGGACCTAGGTTCATTCCAAGATGATAGAAGAAAATGTCGCAGGACTGCTCGATTGCCTTGTGAAGATGGAGCGTTCCATGCCCCCCCCTCTTCCAGTCGTGAAAGATCACGGATCCGACCCTGAAGGTTCCTGCGCAATGGAAGGGCGCATCGGGATCAAGCTTGTGTTCCGAAAGGCCAGCCAAGGCCGTGACGATCTTGAAGACCGACCCCGGAGGGTAAAGCCCCTGGACGGCCCGGTCCGTAAGCGGGTGGTCGGTGGCATGGGCGAGGGTTTTCCAGCGGGCGGAACTCATGGCCTGAGAAAGCTCTTCCGAATTGTAGGAGGGATGGCTTGCCAGGGCAAGGATTTCTCCGTTTCTGGGATCTAGCGCCACGACAGCACCACGCCTGTCTCCCAGAAACCGTTCCGCTGTCATCTGGAGCCTCATGTCAATCGTAAGCCTGAGCGAGCGGCCCTCTTTCGGCGGTTTGTTCCTGAGATTCCGGACCATCCGGCCGTGGGAGTCGACCAGCTGGCGTCTCAGGCCGGGAGCTCCCTGGAGGAGGGCGTCATATTCCTTTTCGATTCCCGACTTGCCTATCCCTGTTCCCGGCGGAAGATGGCGGTAGAAGGACCCCTTGAGATCGGACGATGTGAAGGAGCCGACATAACCCAAAAGATGGGCGCCGATATTGTCCGGGGGGTAGATCCGCTTTGGCATGACCTGGATGTAAAAACCCGGCAACCGGTAGAGATCCATGTTGACCCGGCCGACCTGGGCCATAGAAAGACCTGTCTCCAGGGGAACGGGCATGTGGGGGGGGAGGACGAATCCCAGACGGGAGAGGGCATGGCGGAGTTTGCTCGCGGGAATTCCCAGATCAAAGGCCAGCCAGGCCAGTTCGCGGCGAGGATGGCGGACCTCCCCCGGAATTTCGAAAACGGCAAAATCCGGTCCATTGCGGACGAGAACCACACCATTCCTGTCGGTAATTTCTCCGCGGAGGGGAGGAATGGGCACAACTTTTACGACATTGTCCCTGGCAAGGGCCAGATAATGATGGTGTTTGATCACCTGAACCACATAAAGGCGAACAATCACCACCGCCATACCCAGCCAGAAGACAAAGATCAACCCGTTGAGACGGGCCCTCGGAGATCCTAAGATCCCATTTTTATGAAAGCGGAATTCCGATGCCATGTTGTTTTCGGGGCGGGGGGCCAGGTATCCACCCCAGGGATCTCCTCACCAAAACGAGCATCATCCCCAGGAGGCCTGTCACCCCGTCCATCACCAGCCAATCTCTGAATAATTGTGTCTCAAGGGGGTAATCCAGGAGCTTTCTGACAAGAAGTCCAGCCCCCATATCGATACCGAGGACGATCCACACCAGAAGGTACTGCCTGACACCGGAGCCGGTCGAAAAATCCGAAAGGCGTGAAAAGAGCCAGGCTTCAGAAAGATAAAGTAGCACCCAGAAGGATCCCGGCCCATAGGAAACAAGAGAAAGGACCAGACCGGCCAGTAAGCCAAGGACAAGGAACCCGTACTTCTCCTTCTTCTGTAGAAGAAAAAAAAGAATCAATGGAACCGGATTGATCCAGGAAGACAGGTAAGGAAACCATCGAAGTCCGGAAACCGCCAGGACCATAAGAAGAACCAGAAGAATGGCCCGGACCGGAAGGTTCACTGTTGCCCCTTTCCAAGAAGGGGCTTTTCTGTCCAGTCGAGCGGCGGAACGAGAACCATGACCGCATAAAGGGAGTGGAGCTTCTCGGCACTCTCGAGCCTGATCGACTGAAACAACTGGTGACGGGAGTTTCCGCTCCGGACGACGGTCCCGATCGGTTGATCCGGCGGGAAGAAGCCGTCTTCTCCGGTCGTCACCACATGCACGCCGTTTTCCGTCGATGCCATGGAGGGAATATACTCGAGCCTGAGAAAGTGCCCTGTCCCCCGTCCGCGCACAAGTCCATTCTGCCCCGAATCCTGAAGTCGTCCTTCCAGAGCAAACATCGGATCCTCGATCCAGAGAACTTGCGAGAATCCGGAAAAAACCCGCACAACATAACCGACCACGCCGTGGGTCCCGATCACCCCATCCCTGACCCGCACTCCCCTTTCCTTCCCGCAGTCCAGAAGAAGGGTTTTGGGAGAGGCCGTCGGATTGTCCGCAATCACATGACAGGCAATTTCCTTTTGCGGGATCCTTTCCTTGAGGTCGAGCAAGGTCTTGAGATCCTCACTTCTCAGGAAAAGCTCTCGGTCGTGTTGAAGAGAGTTCCTGAGGGTCTCGACCTCCTGCCGGAGCCTCCGATTTTCTTCCTCGCTCCCGACAAGATGAAGATAATGGCTCCAGAGTCCCGTCGATCCTTGCGACAGGTCTGTCACTCCCGAAAGGGCGAAACGAAAAGCCTTCAGGGGAGGGTCCAGGACCCAGCGCCGGAAAAAATCCGGATAAAATCCAAGAACGACCAGCATCACCAGAACAATCAGAAGAACCGGAACGGCCTTAATGGATTTTGGTCGTTTCAGGGAAGGTCGCACCGTTTCGCCTAGTCTCCGAGTGTGACCTTTCTCAAGACATCGAGCTCCTCAAGGGTCTTCCCCGTCCCGATGACAACCGTCGTCAGGGGGTCGTCCACCGTGATGATGGGGAGACGGATCTCGTCCCGGATCCGGACGTCAAGTCCCCGGAGCATGGACCCTCCGCCCGTCAGAACAATTCCGCGGTCGATAATATCGGCCGAGAGCTCCGGAGGGGTATTCTCAAGGGTTTTCTGCACAATCGACACGATACTGTTGATGGTTTCCGAAAGGGCCCCGCGTATTTCCTCTTCCGTGATCTTGAGTGTTTTTGGAAGACCGGTAATGAGATCCCTTCCCTTGATGATCATGACGTGGCCCTCTTTCTGGGGACAGGCGGAGCCGATCTCCATCTTGATCCGCTCCGCCATCGAGTCCCCGATCAGAAGGTTGTGCTGCTTCTTGATATAGGCGATGATGTCCTCGTCCATCTTGTCACCGGCGACCTTGATGGACTCGCTGTAGACCGTCCCCCCCAGGGAGATCACAGCGACATCCGTCGTACCTCCTCCGATGTCGATCACCATGTTTCCGGAAGGCTCCATGATGGGAAGCCCCGCCCCGATGGCCGCCGCGAGAGGTTCTTCGATCAGGTAGACCTCCCTCGCTCCGGCCATGCGCGCCGAATCCTTCACCGCCCTCTGGGCCACCATCGAAATTCTGGACGGGACGCAGATCACCATCCGGGGACGGACAAAAGCCGACCGCCGATGGACCTTGTTGATGAAATAGGACAGCATCTGCTGCGCGATGTCGGGATTGTCGATGACGCCGTTCCGGACCGGTCTTACCGCCACGATGTTTCCCGGCGTCCTGCCCAGCATTTTCTTGGCTTCTCGTCCGATGGCGAGGACCGACCCCGATTTCTGGTCCATGGCCACGATCGAAGGTTCATTGATGACGATCCCCTGATCACGCACGTAGACCAGGGTGTTGGCCGTTCCAAGATCGATCGCCAGATCCTGGGAGAGAAACCCGAAAAGATTTGCGATGAGCCCCAAAATGATTATCCTTATTCTTTAGGGAGTCGGCGACTCCGTTGTGTCCCCGAGGGACGTCTCCGAGGCATTGTCCTGTCTGTTTTTATTCCCCCTGAACTCGCTCTTTCTGACCATGGTTCCCACAAGATCATCTCCGAACCTGCGGTCGGAGGGCATCCCGGCAAGGATGAGCGCCTCAAAGGAGATAACGAGCACCCCCAGGACCCACCCGATCCATGGAATCTGGGAGAGGATGTAGGCCAGTCCCATCGGAATGTTCCGGATTGTGGACTCGTAAAAACTGCAGGGACGCCCTGTCCTTCCGGCAACCCACAATCCCGTCAGCCTTTTTCCGAGACTTTTGCCCCCGGGAAGCCCATCGGCAACAAGGAGATAGGCTGTCGCCGCCAGCCAGGCCAGCCAGGAGCTGCCCAGCAGAAACCCTGCATGCTCAAGCGAAAGGGCCAGAAGATAGTCCACAAACTTGGCCAGAAATCGGTCAAAAAGGTAGGAGAATCGGTCAGACGGTTCCCTGATGTCCACCCCTTCCTCCCCCGGCCCGGACGGACAAATCCATAAAATTCTTCACAAGAGAAAACTTACCCCAGCACGCATGAAAAATGCAACACAAGATTTATTTTGGACTCGACAGGGGGGGGACTTTTCCGG
Organism: Nitrospirota bacterium; assembly: GCA_021827365.1. Lineage (GTDB taxonomy): Bacteria > Nitrospirota > Leptospirillia > Leptospirillales > Leptospirillaceae > UBA4572. The sequence goes on along the minus strand of JAKAWK010000068.1, from coordinate 3,114 downwards.
AAATTTCTTATTTTAATGATAAACCGGATTTTTCACAACGATTTACCGGCTCTCCTCCAGACGCTTGCGGATATCCCGGAAGACCTCCTCGCAAGGAGTCTCTCCGAAAATAGCGGACCCCATGACCACGGTGTCGGCCCCACAGTCCACCACCCGGGCAATGTTGGCGGGCTTGATCCCTCCGTCAACTTCCAGTCTCACCTGGCCGGCACCTCTCTTGTCCAGGAGATCCCGCATGGCGGCGATCTTTTCAAAGGAGTGGGGAATGAAGGACTGTCCCCCGAACCCCGGGTTCACCGTCATGACGAGGACCAGGTCGATCATGTCAAGGATATCGGAAACCATGGTCACGGGGGTTGCCGGAGAGAGGGCCACGCCCGCCCTCATGCCAAGCTCCCGGATCCGGGAGAGGACGTAATGGAGATGAGAGGAGGCCTCCCAATGGACAATCACCCGGTGCATCCCGTATTCCGCCAGCTCCGGAAGGTAGAGCTCCGGGTGATCCACCATCAGGTGGGCTTCAAGGGGAACATCGGTAATTTTCCGCAGCCCGCAGATGACGGGAGGACCGAAGGTCAGATTGGGAACAAAATGGCCATCCATCATGTCCAGATGCAGAAGGTCGGCCCCGGCGGCGGAGGCCTCCCGAACCTCCTCTCCCAGGGCAAGAAAATCGGCGGAGAGAATGGAGGGGGCGATCAGGATCTTGCGGTCGTTCCGCGAGATCCCCATCTAAAAGGCATGCCTTGAGAGGGAAAGGCTGGAGCCGGCCATGACCTCAAGTCTCCGGATGCGCTCTTCCGTTGGGGGATGGGTCGAAAAAAGGGCCATCAGACCTCCGGCGTGGAAGGGTTCGAGAATGAACATGTGCGCCGTGGAAGGGTTGGCGGCCATGGGGACGGCGTCGATGCCCCGTTCAAGCTTGGCCAGGGCCCGGGCCAGGAACAGGGGATTTCCGCAAAGCTTGGCCCCCCCTTCATCGGCCGCGAATTCCCTCGAGCGGGAGATCGCCATCTGGACCAGCATGGCAGCGATGGGAGCTAGGATGATCATCAGGAGATCCCCGAATCCTCCCCCTTCCCGCTCCTCGCGTTCGCGTCCTCCGAATATGGCCGCCCACTGGGCCATGTTCGCCAGCATCGTGACGGCTCCCGCGATGGAAGCGGCCACCGTCGAGGTCAGGGTGTCCCGGTTGATGACATGGGTCAGCTCGTGACCCAGAACACCCGACAATTCCTCCGGCGACATGAGGTCCATGATCCCGGTCGTGACCGCAACCGCCGCATGGGACGGATCCCGGCCCGTCGCAAAGGCGTTGGGAGAGGGATCGTCGATGATGTACAAGCGGGGAACTGGAATCCCACCGCGCCGGGCCAGACCCGCCAGAAGCTGCTGGATCTCACGGATCCGGGGGTTCCCGGAATCGCCGGTCACTTCATGAGCCTGGTACATCGAGAGGACGATCTTGTCGGAAAACCACCAGGAAAAGAAATTCATCCCCACCGAGAGGACCAGGGCAATCACCATTCCAGTCTGGCCTCCCAGCTGTTTTCCGATCACCAGGAGGAAGCCCGTCAGAAGTCCTAAGAGAAGAACGGTCTTGAAAGAGTTGAACATTGTCTTGAAACTCCGCTATGGGTTCTGTCGTTAGTTGGTCTTTTCCAAAGCCTCACGCCCCGAAAAGCAGGATCTCGCCTTTTTCGAACCGGCGACCTGCCATGAACTCTCCCGAGGCAATCATTCTCCCCCCTTCGCGCTGGAGGGAAAGAATCCGGTAGACCCCTTTCCCGCAGGCCACATCGATTCCCTCAGGCCCCTGGTCAAGGATCTGTCCGGGAACGGAAGGAGGGGAATCCTCCCGGAGGACCTCTCCGGATCCGACCCGGATCCGGCCCAGGGAGGAGGAAAAGGTGGCTCCTGGCCAGGGGTTCATCGCCCGGACATGGGCATCCACTTCCCGGGCGGAGGATTCGAAAGGCATCCGCCCGTCCTCTTTGCGGAGAATGGGCGCCAGGGTCCCTTCTTCGGGCTGGGGGACTGGCCTGAGAGTTCCTCCGATATACCCATCAAGGCCCCGGACCAGAAAGGAAGGCCCCCGTTCCTTCATCTTTTCCGCAAGCGAGAGCTGGGTTTCCCGGGGATCCAGAGGAATCTCGAGACGATCGAATACGGGTCCCGTATCCATTCCCCGGTCCAGGACCATGAGGGACAGACCCGAGACTTTGAGCCCCCGGCGGACGGCCCAGACGATGGGAGAGGCTCCCCGGAGGGCGGGCAGGAGGCTGGCATGGACATTGACGCACCCCCACCGGGGAAACTCCAGAACCTCTCCTGGTAATATTTTACCATAAGCCACCACAACGATCAGGTCGGGGGACCATTCCCCCAGAAATGACCTCCCTTCCGAAACCCGGAGGGAGGCGGGAGTGACCGTGGGGATCCCTCTTTCCAAGGCCCAGGCCCTGACCGGAACCGGAGCCGTCATCTGCCCCCGTCCCCGGGGACGGTCGGGCTGGGTCACCACGCCCCGGAGGTCAAAGCCCGCCAGAACAAGGGCGGACAGAAAAGGGACCGCAAAGTCGGGACTCCCCATGAAGACGGTCCGGATTCGGGAAAAGTCGGTCACAGACAACTCTCCATCCGTTTTTCCCAGAGGGTTCGGCGCCACAGGGAGAGGAAACGCGAAAGGGAAGGCTGGCGGTCGGGAAGGAGAATCCCCTCGAGGTGGTCCACCTCATGTTCGATCATCCGGGCAAACAGTCCTGATCCGGTGTAGACCACCTCTTCTCCCTTTTCGTTTTGCCCGGAAACGGTCACCCTTTCGGGACGCCGGATCGACAGGTCGAGGCCGGGAAAGGAGAGACACCCCTCGACCACCGCCACCGACCCGGTCCGCTCCCGTATTTCCGGGTTGAGGAGGACTCCCCGGGCGGGAGGACCTCCCGGATCCCGGGGTCGCTTCAGGTTCCAGACGAAAAGGCGGCAGGAAATGCCGATCTGGGGCGCGGCCAGGGCCACCCCCCGCTGGGTGGCCAGGGTGTCCCATAGATCAATGATCGCCTGCCGGACCTCGATGGAGCGTGGATCGGCCCGGAGAGCGACAGAGCGGAGAGA
>JAKAWK010000067.1 GCA_021827365.1 Nitrospirota bacterium | reverse complement strand
GCGACTTGCATAGGATTCAGCCCCTTCTCGAAGAATCGGCTGGTCGCCTCGTGCCGGAGATCGTGAAAGGTCAGATCTGCCAGGAAGGAGGTATCCGGCTTTTCCCCCTTCTCCTCGCAGTCCTTCTCATAGGCTGTCCGGGCTCGGGAAAGAGCCCGGATAAAAGCTTGTGTGATCGAATCCGGCTCCATCCCCCAAACCTTCCCGTCGATCCTCCGGACAAGGCCCGTCAGGATCCGGACAGCCTCCGTCGAAAGAGGAACGAGCCGCTTTTCCCCATTCTTCGTTTCCAGAAGGGTCACGGTCCTTTTCTGAAGGTCCACCATCTGCCAGGTCATTCCGGCCAACTCTCCCCGGCGCATCCCCGCTTCCCCGGCGAACCGCACGAGATCGGCCAGAACGGGGGATTCCGAGGCGGCACAGATGGCATCTAGTTCGCCGGATTGGAGGCGGCGGTCGCGGCCTTGAGGTAGTTTTGGCTTGCGGATCTGCATCACCGGATTCACGAGGCCCGACATGCCCCATTCCTTGACCGCGATTGTGAACAGATGGGAGAGAAGAGCCAGTTCCAGGCGGACGGTGTTCGGAGAGACGTTTTTAAGCCGCTCGTCCCGATATTCGGCAACGTCCTTCCCTTGGATCGAGGTAAGGGGGCGTTTCGACAGAGAATGATTTTTCCATTTTCTGATTGTGTTTTTTTCCTGATGTCCTTTTTTCTTCGATGTGATCTCCCGCTCATATCTGTCCAGGGCCTCAGCAAGCATAGTGTTCTCGGCTTCTTTCCGGGAGACGAAAGCGCCCCGATCCATTTCCGCTTCAATGGATCGCGCCCATTTTTCTGCATCGGACTTGTTGTTGAATGTTTTGTACTGGGGAGACTGCCCTTTTCGAAGAATCTGGGCCTGCCATTGGTAGGGACCACGTTCCCGTATCGTTGCCAAATTTTGCACTCCGGAATAGGTTTCCGTTTTAGCTCACTATGGCATAATTATGGCAAAAATTATTTTTTATGGCAAGATATTCATTATTTTTGGCTCTGGTATTGGTGCGCCCGGCAGGAGTTGAACCTGCGACCTTCAGATTCGTAGTCTGTTGCTCTATCCGGGCTGAGCTACGGGCGCAAAAGGGAGTGAGAAAATTGACCTGACCATTCTACCCGAGAAGTATCCTTTTGGAAAGGCCCCTGACCGACCTGTGCCGTTGAATTCGAAGGTCTTCGAATACCCATCCCCCGACCTCCTGTGATAAAATGCCCGGACAAACTGATTTGCCTTTCCACTTCAAGGAGTTCTGGTGAGCGATCCCCTTTATCCCTTTTCGGAAATCGAGCAGGCCGTCCAGCGGCGCTGGAAAGAAGACAACGCCTTTCGTGTCAGACGTTCAGAATCCGGACCAAAATACTATTGTCTCGAGATGTTTCCCTATCCGTCGGGCCGCATTCACATGGGTCACGTGAGAAACTATTCCATCGGGGATGCGATTGCCCGCTACAAACGGATGCGAGGATTCAATGTCCTCCATCCCATGGGGTGGGACGCCTTCGGACTGCCCGCCGAAAATGCCGCCATCCTCCGGGGAATCCATCCGGCCGACTGGACGGAGACCAATATCGCCCATATGAAGGAGCAGCTCCAGAAGCTCGGACTCTCCTACGACTGGAGCCGGGAGATCGCCACATGCCACCCGGACTACTACCGCTGGAACCAGTGGTTTTTCCTGAAGCTTCTTGAAAAAGGACTGGCCTACAGAAAGGAGGCCCTCCTCAACTGGTGCGACTCCTGCGCCACCGTCCTTGCCAACGAACAGGTCGAGGAGGGCCTTTGCTGGCGTTGCGGGAACCCTGTCAGACTCCGGACCATGGAGCAGTGGTTTCTGAGAATTACCGACTATGCCGAAGATCTCTCGAAGGGTCTCGAGTCCCTCGAAGGATGGCCCGAACGGGTCAGGACGATGCAGGCCAACTGGATCGCCCCGTCCACGGGAGCCCTGATCGACTTCAGGATCGAGCCGCCTTCTTCCCGGTCACTTTCGTCCGAGATCGTGACGGTCTTTACGACACGACCCGACACCCTCTTCGGCGTCACCTTCGTGACCATCGCCCCCGAACATCCTCTTCTCGAGACCCTCCTCGAAGACTCCCCCGAGAAAATCCCCGCCCGATCCTTCATCGAAAAGACGCTCCGGGCCCGGACCCATCACAATCGGGAGGAACCCGAGAAGGAGGGGGTCTTTTCCGGGATCTTCCTCCGCCATCCCCTCACGGGGGACCGCATTCCTCTCTGGATCGGAAATTTCGTCGTCGCCTCCTATGGGACCGGAGCAGTCATGGCGGTCCCCGCCCATGATCAGCGGGACTATGAATTCGCCAGGAAATATGACCTTCCCGTCCGTCAGGTCATCCTCCCCCCCGGGCAGGAACGCTCCCCCCAGCTTGAAAAAGCCATCACCGACGATGGAATCCTTTTTGATTCAGTCTCCTTTTCCGGTCTTTCCGGAGACGAAGCCCGAGCCGCGATCACGGCTCATCTCGAGAAGACAGGGCAGGGCCGGATGAAGAAGACCTACCGACTCAGGGATTGGGGAATATCCCGCCAGCGCTACTGGGGAACGCCCATTCCCGTGATCCACTGTCCGTCCTGTGGCATCGTTCCCGTCCCGGAGTCGGACCTTCCGGTGCTGCTCCCCCGGGATATCCATTTCACCGGAAAAGGCGGCTCCCCGCTTGCGGACCATCCCTCCTTCAAAAGCGTCCCCTGTCCCTCCTGCGGGGGAGTCGGCCAGAGGGAGACCGACACCATGGACACCTTCATCGATTCCTCCTGGTACTTCCTCCGCTTCGCCGGAATCGAGGACTCTCCCCGGGACCGCCCCTTCTCCCCGGAGGCCCTCTCCTACTGGACACCGGTTGACCAGTACATCGGAGGCGTCGAACATGCCATCCTCCACCTCCTCTATGCCCGTTTTTTCACACGAGTTCTCTTCGATCTGGGACTGTCACCCGTCAGGGAACCCTTCCGGACCCTCCTGACACAGGGCATGGTTCTGAAAGACGGATCGAAGATGTCCAAATCGAAAGGGAATGTGGTCGATCCCGACCAGCTCATCAACGAATACGGGGCCGATACCGTCCGTCTCTTCACCCTGTTTTCCGCTCCGCCGGACAAGGACCTCTCCTGGGACGACAAGGCTGTCGAGGGGGCCTACCGCTTCCTGGGCCGGCTTTATGGCCGGGTCGACTCCCTCCTCGAGGAATTCCCGGAGGCAGGCTCCCTCGAAACAGCTACCTGGAAAGAGGGTCTCTCTCCGGAGGCCTCGGGGGTGCGGAGCAAGATCCACGAAACCATCCGGAAGGTCACCGTCGATCTCGAGAACAATGCCCAGATGAATACGGCCATTGCCGGCCTCATGGAGCTCCTGAACACCCTCAGCAATTTCCAGGGGAACGCCCAGTCGGAGGAGACCGAATCACGGCGATGGGTCCTGGTTTCAGGGTACCGGACGCTTCTTCTTCTTCTGTCTCCCTTCGCCCCTCACATTGCCGAACACCTCGGGGATCGTCTGGGGCTCGGAGGGAGCCGTCATCATGGCTGGCCGGTCCCCGATGACCGTGCCCTGGTCCGGGCGACGGTGCCATTCGTCATCCAGGTGAACGGAAAGCTCAGGGCGACGCTGACATTTCCCCCCGATGCCGGGGAAGAGACCGTCTCGGAGGGCGCCAGGGAAGACGAACGCGTGATTCGTGCCCTCGCCGGACAGACCATCCAAAAGACCATCTTTGTTCCGGGGAAAATCCTGAACTTTGTGGTCAGGCCCGCCTGATGAATTCCCCGGGAAGGATCGGGCGTCTGGCTCGGGGAGGGACCGGAGTTCTCCTCGCCCTTTTCCTTTTAGGACTTTCCGGATGCGGGTACCATTTCTTCAATCTCAACGATCTGACCCAGATCCCGGCCGCCCACAACCTGAGCTTCGGAAAGAACGTCCGGATCGCCGTCAAGACCTTTCACAACGGAACGATCTATCCCCTGATCGAAACCACCGTCACCCAGGCGATCAAGGACACTCTCCTTCGGACCTCCGGGGTCATCCTCGTCAACGATCCCAAGCGGGCCGACATCGTCCTGTGGGGACGCGTGGTGGCCGTGGGAGAGATGCCCCTGGCCCTGTCGAGCATCAATGGCATTCAGGAATACCAGCTCGAGATCATCCTCGACGCCCATGCAACGGGCTATAACGGAAAAGAGCTCTGGCATGGGGGCTCAATCATCGGAACCGCCCCCATGTATGTGAGCCTGAACCTCTCGCTCCTGAACACAACCCAGCAGTACGCCATGAACACAGCCGCCATGAACGCCTCGGTCCGGCTTCTGAATTTCATGGCCCACAACATCGGGAGCCAGTCCTTCAATCCGCTGTCGATGCAGGCCCAGATCGGGGTTCCCGCCACTCCCGGAACTCCGCTCCCCAATGGCACGGCCGTTCCTGCGGCTCCCGGAGGTGCCCCCTGATCCGTCCGGCACTTGATTTTTTCCGGCTGACGGCGCTTCCTGGAACGGTCCTCGCCTTTTCCTCGGGAGATCCCCTCCTCTCCCTGTGGGTGCGCCGGCATCTTCTGACCCTCCTGGAGATCGATCCCGAAGAAGGATCTGCCGCCATCGACACACGAACAGGCGAGGAGATGGCCCAGTTTAAAATCCTTGCCAGGATCCGGGAGCGGCCGATCTTCGGCCAGCGACGGATCCTCTGGATCACCCGGGCCGACCAGGCCCCCGAGATTGACCCGGTCGAGATCCAGGAAAAAAATGGAAAATCGGTCACGACGGTGGTCCTCGAGGCCCCTGAAAAACCAGTCGCCACCTGGTCGAAACAGATTCCGGCCTATAGCCTCGCCCTTCCCTCCAGGCCCTCCGACAGGGAGGCCTGGATCCGATTCCTGGCGGAGAAGCATCATCTGGCTCTGGACAGAGGGGCCATTGAACCCCTGATGACAACCTTCGAGGGATCCCCCGGTCCCGTCGACCGTCTGTTTTCGGATCTCTCCAATGAGGGAGGGGCCAGGAAGGTCACGGAAGAGGTTCTGGAAAAACACGGAGTCGTCTCCCACTACAAGACGGTCTTCGACCTTCTCCGGGGGCTGGAAAACGGGGACAAAAAATTCTTCAGGGAGTGGGCTCGGTTTCTTGAGGGGGGACAGTCGCCCTTCGGACTGATTTCGCTTCTCCACCGGCAGTGGAAGCTCTACCGGATTGCCAAAAATGCCCTGGCGGAAGGCCGGGGACAGAAGGAGGCCGAGCAGACGGTCGCCAATCTGGGAGGGGTTCCCCCCTTCGTGGCAGGCAGCATCGCAAGGTCGGCAGGAAAGATGTCTCGTGAGTCGATACGAAAGGGAGCCGACGCCCTCTGGGAGGCGGATCTTCTTCTCAAATCCGGCGTTTCCTCGACCCTTGTCATGGACCGGCTGGCCGCCACCCTCTATGCCCTGGGAGAGCCGGGAGGCCGGGGCGGGGAGACCGGAAAGAAGAAGTTCGTCGCACAGCCTTCACGGAAGGTCTGATTCGGAATTGAACCTCTGTCTCCGGCCATGGCCAGAGGACCACGACCGGATCACTGGTCAGGAAGGGTCAGCCCTTGGTGGCGTTCACCCCGTTGACCTTGAGGGTAAGGCGGGAGATTTTCCTGGACGCGGTATTGCGATGGAGAATGCCGCGGTTGACCGCATGGTCGATAAAGGGAACGACGCGCATGAGGGCCTCCTGGGCTTCGGCCGACTTTCCGGCGCTCACCGCCTCTTCGACTTTTTTGGCCAGGGTTCTCATCGTCATGATCGCCTGACGGTTCCGCTCGCGACGACGGGCATTTCTCCGGATATCTTTCTTGGTTGACTCGTGGTTCGCCAACGATCCTCCTTGTGGACGTTCATGAACATGGTTCAAACGACGGGAAAGGGGATAGGCCCTCCCGACCCCTTCGATACATTCCTTCTAAAAGATCTCGAATGTGAGATACTATCGAAATAATGACCGTTCGTCAATCTTGACCCGACACCCTTCCCTCCCTCAACCCGAACTCCTTCATGGTCCTGCACCCTGAACTGACTTTCCTGCAAACCGATCCGCCCCGGCCTGATCCGGGCACTCCGGGTAACCTTGTGATTCGGAAGGGCCGGTGGTAGGATGGCTTGAAAATCAATCACACCATCAGGGTTAGTCGAACCACCCCGGAGACCGTCATGCCCATTCTTCCCCCGGACGCTCATTTTTCCCTCCTGGCGGGCCCTGCCTCCCTGTGACGGCTCAGGAGAGATCCACGACCTCGGATCACCGCCACGAGACGCTCCGGACCATCGGAAGACAGGGAGCCCGGGTTTCCCTGGCCATCCTCCTTTCCCGGATCTTCGGATTCCTTCGGGACATGCTGATCGCCCAGCGGTTCGGAACGGGAGCGATGGCCGACCTGTTTTATGTGGCCTACCGGATCCCCAACATGCTACGGGAGCTGTTTGCGGAAGGGGCCCTCTCCTCAGCCTTCATTCCCGCCCTGACACGGACACTGGACAAAGAGGGGCGGCAGGAAGCCGAACGTCTTTACTCCGGAGTCTTCCTGCTCCTCTCCCTGATCCTTGTTCCAGTCATTCTGGGAGGAATGCTCTTCGCCCCGGACATTCTCTCCCTCCTGGCCCCCGGATGGAGCATCGATCCGGAGAGGAAGTCCCTGGGCGCCCTGATGATCCGGGTCATGTTCCCCTTTCTCTACTTCATCTCCCTGTCAGCCCTGGTCATGGGGGTCTACAATGCCCAGGGGCGCTTCTTCCTTCCGGCCGCAAGCCCCATCGCCTTCTCCCTGGCTGTCATTTCCGCCATCCTCATTCCGGACCATCTTCTCCCCGGCCCCCCCATACTCCGTCTGGCGCTGGGCGTCCTTGTCGGCGGCCTTTCACAGTGGGGAATCCAATGGCTTCTCCTGGGAGAAAACCGGCTTCGCATCTCGGAGCTTCTTCCGGTAACAAAGTCCTGGCAGAACCCCAGGGTCCGGGGGGTCATGGCCCGGATCCTTCCGGCGGTGGGGGGCCTCTGGGTCACCCAGGGGAACCTCCTGATCGCCACGCTGTTCGGGTCCTACCTCGCAACAGGAACGATCGCCGCCCTCTATTACGCCATGAGGCTCGTCCAGTTTCCTCTGGGCCTGATCGGAGCGGCCGTGGCCACCGTCATCCTTCCGTTGTTCTCCCTTCATGCCAAAGACGGGAATGGGCCCCAGGACAAGCTCTCCGAAACGCTGTCCCATGGATACCGGGCCTCGCTCTTTCTCATGCTCCCGGCTTCCGCCGGACTGGTGGCCCTACGGGAGCCGCTTATCCGGCTTCTCTTCCAGCATGGACAGTTCAACGAAACAAGCGCCGCCCAGACGGCCACGGCCCTCATCGGCTACGCCATCGGCCTGTGGTCTTTTTCGGGGGTCAGGATCATCGTCCGGGCCTTTTATGCAACCGGGGACATGAAAACACCCGTCATCGCCGCCCTGGCGGGACTCTTCACCAACCTGGCCATCAGCGCCCTTTTCTCCGCCAAGCTGGGAGTCTTCGCCCTGGCCTTCGGAATCTCCGCGGGATCACTCGCAAATCAGGCCTACCTCTTTTTCCGGCTCAAGGCCCTTCTCGGCCACCATCCCTGGGAGATCTTCGGAAATGCCCCGAAGGTTCTTTTCCATTCCCTGGTTCTTCTGGTCGTCGTCCGCTTCCTGTGGCTCCATATTGACGGAGTCCTTCCCAAGGGCTCCCCACCCCTTCTTCTCTCCCTTCTGGGGCTGATCGGAGGGGGGGCGCTCCTCTATGGAGTCCTCACGGCCCTTTCCGGGGTGACGGAGAGCCGGCTTCTTTTTGAAAGGATTTCGGGACGATTTCAGCGGAAAAAGAGGTAGTTTTCCCAGAGTTTGGGGGGATTGCCGGCCATCGTCATCATGACCATGATGGCAGGAGACCAATGGGGCCGCTGGACGCGGGCAAGGAGGGCCATCCCCGCCTGTTCGGGGGTCATTCCGGATTTTTTGTGGTTGCAGGACCGACAGGCCGTCACGATATTCTCCCAGGTTTTCATGCCCCCCTGGGCCACGGGGATGATGTGGTCGAAGGTCAGGTCTTCGGGAGGGAAGGCCTTGCCGCAGTATTGGCAGCAGTTTCGGTCCCGGGCAAAGATGGTCTCGCGGGAAAACTTGACCAAGCGTCGGGTGTGATGAAAAAGGACCATCCGGTAGAGTCTGACGACGGCAGGAACCTTCATGGAAAGACGGGCGGAGCGGATGTCGCGGCCATAGGTCTCCACGACCTCCACCTTCCCCTGGAAAAAAAGATGCACAGCCTTTTGCCAGGGAACAATCTTGAGAGGCTCATAGGTCGCATTGAGAAGCAAGGTCCGTTCCATCCCCCCTCCCCTTGACCCCGGGCTCAGGGTCTACACACCGCCCAGCATATCCAGGACATCGCCAAGGGGCCGGGAGATTCCGGTCAGTCCCCGGCAGGTCATGTTCAGGTAACGGTTCTCCTGGGTGGTCTGGAGCGCCTGGTTCAGGTCCACGATCAGTTCCGCCGAATCCGACTCCATGATCATGAGAAGATCCGATTCGTCCAGGCCATAGCTCGAAGCCAGCGTCATCCGGACTCCCTGAAAGCGGTCCACGACAGCCCTGCGTTCCCTTTCCGCCCCCTCCCGGACGAATTCGGGAAGCTGGGGCCAATCCTTGGAGCGGACCAGAGGTCTCACGTGAATGAACCGGGAGTTCCGGGGAACAAACGGAGCCCGCGAACCGTTCTCTCCCAGAAAGCCGAGATAGGACTTTTCGACCGTCAGATACCGGCCCAGATAGGTGGAGAGAAGCTTTCCGGTCATTTCCTGAAGCAAACCGATATTGGTTCCGACCCTCCAGAGAATGACGTCTCCCAGACCGGAAAGCCCCACCAGACTGTAAGAGCTGCTCGCGACCTGGCTTTCGAAGGACCTGACGACGTCGCCGAATTCCTTTTTTCCGTGGCCGACCTCTGCCGGATGGACCTTTCTCCATTCCGGGTCGATCCGCAGGATGATGAAACTTGCATACTCGCGAAGGGGGGTCGCGGATGGGCGCGGGGCCGGGGATTCGGAGACACGGGGGGCCTCGGCCTGAATCCCGTCGCGACCTGAAAGATTCTCGGAAGGAGCGACAGGGGGCGGAGGGGCCGGCACCTCCGCGGGAGCGGAAGCTTCGGGTGAGTCGCCCGACTTGGAGGCCTTGATCCGGACAATGACGCTGGCCTCGACCCGGGACATGCCGTGGGAGCGGGCGTAGTCTTCCGCCTCCTTTTCAACATTCTTGCGGATGAAAAACGGAACCTTCTTCAGCAATGCCTGGGCATCCTCTGTCCAGGGAATCCCCGAGACTTCCTGGTCTTTCACCTCATCCGCCGCCATAACCGTCCGTCCTCCCTTGGGTCAATATTGCCGAAGCACACCCTTCTCCGGCATTCATAAGCCTCACCGGCAGACAGGGCCCGAAGCCCTGCCCTTCCTCAACATCCGACCTCTTGCCTCAAACGGGAATCGCGGGCTATTATGCCACAGGAATCAAAAAAGTCGCAAATCACTCCCTTTAATCCATAAGGCCGCATCCATGGATCCCCCGGATTTTCCTTCGACATTTGCTTCCATGCATGCGGTCTCCAGAAAAGTGGCCGCCTCGCTTGGGTGGGAGCGTGAAGCGGATCTCCGGGAGATTGCCCGCCAGTGGAAGGAGGTCTTCGGAGATCCCATCGGGCGGGTCTCCTATCCCTCCGCCCTCCTCGAAAAAGAACTGGTCATCGCCTGCTCCTCGGCCCTCTGGAAGCGCGAACTCACCTATCTCCTTCCCGAAATCCGAAGCAGGCTCCTTCCGGCCTGCCCCCGTCTCGCCGGGATCACCCTCACCTTCAGGGTGGTCCGTCCTTTTTCTCCCCCCGTTCCTGACAGGGCTCCGGCTGTTATCAGGCCGGCGGTGATCGAATCCCTCTGGCTCCGGGCCGAAGAGATCGCATCGAGGCTCCCGGAACCCCTGCGGGAAAGGGGTCGCGCCTTTATCCTCCGGCAGATGCTCAGGGGCCTCACCACATCCGGCGAAGCCCCCGGCCCTCCGGAACCTCCGGAGAGATGATTGTTCCGTCCGGGGGCTTAATGCTAGGATGACGGAAGGTCCTCTCTTATGTTCATTCATCCAGCAAGGAACCCGATATGGATCCGGACATTTCCCTCTTCATTCCCCATCCCGAACGGAGTCTCACTGTCATAAACCACCAGACCGGGACGACCCTTCACCTCAAGCCCGTGAAAACCGTCCAGGCCCTCCTGGGTGTTCTTGGCCTTTCCCCGGAGACCGTCCTCGTCATCCAGAAGGATAGCCTCCTCTGCGACGACGACCCCATCGATCCGGGCCAGGCTGTCGAAGTGAGACCCGTCATATCCGGAGGATCCCTTTCATGAAGTGCCGGGCCTGCACAAAAAAGGCGGTCATCAAGCTTCCCAGCCACAACAGCGCCTTTTGCCCGGAGTGCTTCGACCGCTTCGTCCTCTCCCAGGTCGGGCGCGCCATCGACGAACACAAGATGATCGCCCCCGACGACCATGTCCTGGTCGCGGTCTCGGGAGGGAAGGATTCGCTGGCACTCTGGGAAATCCTGACAAGGCTGGGTTACAAGACGACGGGATTTCATCTCGATCTCGGCATCGGAGACTACTCCCGGGAGAGCCGGGGCCATGTGGAATCCTTCGCCAGCCGCCACCAGCTCCCCCTCGTGGTGGAATCTCTCCGGGAGGAGGTCGACGGATCGGTCACGGACATCGCCCGGGCGACCCGGCGTCCGGCCTGCTCCGGCTGCGGTCTCTCCAAGAGGTATTTCTTCAACAGGACGGCGCTCAGGACCGGGGCCTCGGTCCTGGCCACCGGACATAACCTCGATGACGAGGCCTCGAGGCTCTTCGGAAACCTCCTCCACTGGCACGACGAATACCTGGCGAAGAACCGTCCGGATCTTCCGGCCATCGAGGGTCTCTCCAAAAAGGTCAAGCCCCTGGTGCGTCTCACCGAAAAGGAGATGGCCTCCTACGCCTTCCTCCGGAAGATCCCCTATGTCCTCAAGGAATGTCCCCATTCGGTGGATGCCAAGCAGCTCCTCTACAAGAAGCTTCTAAACGAGGTCGAGATGGCGTCCCCCGGCACGAAGCACGCCTTCCTCTTCGGATTTCTCGAACGGATCGACAGATTTTATCCCGACTCAGAAACCCCGGATCCGGAGGGGGCCTTTCTCTCCCCCGACGGACGGTGCGAGCGTTGCGGGGAAATCTCCTGGACACCCGTCTGCAGTTTCTGCCGTCTCAAGGAGCGGGTCCGGGAGGAGCTCGCCAGAAATGGGGAGAAAGAGCCCCGTCCCACCTAAAGATCCGTGTCTTCCTAATGCTGCCAGAGGATGCGGTGGTATTCGAGCGGGACCTTCACCCCCTCGTGGAAGGGAATCACCCGGAGGGTGTAATCCCCCACAGGGCGGTCTCCCGGAACGGTCGCCCGGAAAACGAAGCCGTTCCTGGCCCCGGAGAGAGTCTTTGTCCGTTCCATGGCTTTCCGGAAGGGAGGAGCTCCCCCCGGGGCATTGGCATAGACCTCGACCCGTACATCCTCGGGAGCAATTTCTCCTAGCCATACGGGACATTCGATCAGATGGCCTTCCGCGGATTCCTGGACGGTCTGCGATCCGAAGCGGATCCCTTCCCAGTTCCGCTCCAGATGCTCCTTCCAGGCATCTATCCCGCGGGCCAGGGCTCCACCATTGGCTTGGCGGGACTCATAGGCCTCGGCGGCCGGCAGGTAGGCTCTCTCGAGATACTCCCTGACCATGCGATCGGTGCTGTAGACCGGCGTGAGCGTCGCCATGCTGGCCCGGACCCGGCTGGTCCACCGGACAGGGATTCCCCGTTCGTCCCGGTCGTAGAAGTCCGGGACCACCTCCTGTTCCAGGATCCGGTAGAGATCTTCGGCATCCCTCTGGTCGCGTGAGGGATCCTCGAAAGAGGCGTCGTCTCCAATCGCCCACCCCACTTCGGGGCGATAGGCTTCCTCCCACCAGCCGTCCCGTATCGAACAGTTCAGGCCTCCGTTCACCAGAACCTTCATGCCGCTCGTCCCGGAAGCCTCCCAGGGCCGGCGGGGGCAGTTGACCCAGAGGTCGATTCCTCCGACCAGCGTCTGGGCCACATTCATGTCGTAGTCGCTCAGGAAAAAGACGGTTCCGTGGGTCCGGGGGTCGGAGGCGAAATGGACCCACTCCTGGATGAATCCTTTCCCTGCCGTGTCCTGGGGATGAGCCTTTCCGGCCACAAGGATCCGGACTGGCCGGTCCGGGTGGGAGAGGATGCGGATCAGGCGCTCATGGTCGAAAAGGAGAAGATTCGGGCGCTTGTAAGCCGTGAAGCGGCGGGCAAGTCCGATATAGAGGGCATTCGGATCCAGAAAGGGAAGGGGCGCGCTCTCGCCCCTGACGGACTTTTGCCGGACAAGATGGCGCTGGACCCCGTCGAGCATGGAGATCCGGTTCTTCATGCGGAGCTCCCACAGGGACTCGTCGGAGGCGGCAAAAATCTCCTGGGCCGGCTCCGGAGATCCGTCCCGGTGAATCCGGCGCTTGGGGACCTTTTCCGTCCAGAAGGCATCGGAGACCAGGGAGTCCCAGGAGAGGGTGTGGATCCCGTTGGTGATATGGGTGACCGGCACCTCCTCCACTGGCCAGCGGTCAAAGAGGGGAGAGAAGATCTTCCGGCTGACCGTCCCATGGATGCGGCTCACCCCGTTGATGAAGCCGCTTCCGGCGATGGCCAGCCGGGCCATGTTGAAGGGCTCCTTGTCGTCCTCGGGATTCATCCGGCCCAGTCCCAGGAGCTCCTTGTCCGTCAGGTTCCATTCCTTCTGGTAAAGGGAGAAAAACTGGTGGAAGAGCGCCGGATCGAAGGCATCGAAGCCGGCGGGCACCGGAGTGTGGGTCGTGAAAACATTTCCGGGCCGGGTCACCTGGAGGGCGTGGTGGAAATCCTGGATCTTCTCCCGCACCATCCAGGAATGGGCCCGCTCCAGGATGGCGAAGGCCGGATGGCCTTCATTGATGTGGAGAACGTTCACGTCGATTCCCAGGGCATGAAGCACCCGGTAGCCTCCGATGCCCAGAACCATCTCCTGGACGAGCCGCATCTCCCGTCCCCCTTCGTAGAGCTCACCGGTGATGCCCCGGTCCATGGGGGTGTTGACGGGGTCGTTCGAATCGAGGAGGTAGAGGGTCGTCATTCCCAGACGGACCTGCCAGACACGGAGGATCAGGGTCCGGCCTGGAAGGGGAATGGGGATCCGGAGCCATTGTCCCGTCGATCCGCGCAGGGGACTGATGGGAAGTGAGTCGGGATCGTTGTAGGGGTAGCTTTCGATCTGCTCCCCCTGGCTGTTGACCACCTGCCGGAAATACCCCTTCTGGAAAAGGAGCCCGACCCCCACCAGGGGAACGCCAAGATCCTCCGCGCTTTTCAGATGGTCTCCCGCCAGGATCCCCAACCCTCCGGCATAGATGGGAAGGGATTCGGACAGACCGAACTCCATGCTGAAG
>JAKAWK010000066.1 GCA_021827365.1 Nitrospirota bacterium | reverse complement strand
CTATCCCCCATCCTGAAAACATGTCAGGCTTGAGAAGCTCTCTGGCGGTTGTTCTGGCATATTTTTCTTCTGCGATCCCGGAAAAAAGAAGATGCCCTGCGTTGGATGAGCGGACTTCGCAACGCTGTCCGGTCCCATCTATGGCCAGGGCAAACATCCGGATTTTTTCTGACCAAAAAGACTTGTTGAAACCCTCCTTGAGAATCTGTGCCTTTTTTTCAAATATCCGGGCCCGGAGATGATCTCCGAACAGTGAAGATAATTGCGAGTATCCCAGATAGGCCATATAAAGATATCCTTGAACTTCGGAAAGGGCGATGGGATCGGTAGCCAGCGCTCCGTTTGCATGGAAAACGGAATCTCCCGAATCCTTCCATCCTTTTTGAACAAGTCCCTTTCCGTGGTCTCCCGAATAGACCAGAAATCCCGAGGATGGATCGACTCCTTTTTTTTCGATCCATTCCATGGCCTGAAAAAGGGACTTTCTGAGGCGGAAAATGGTCCTGAAATCCCCAGTTCTCCGGAAATATTCCCAGGAAAGGGCGACAAAGAGTGGTGTCGAATCAATGGACCCATAGTAGCGGCCGAAAGGAACCATGGAGTCCGATCCGGCTTCCCCGAATCGGAACTCGTGAAGAATCTTTCCCTTTTCAGCATCTCTGAAAGGGTCGTCGCCTTTTGCCTGGGTTGCTGCAAGAAAAAGAAGAACGGACCTCGTCAGGGACGGAAAGGCCCAGAGAGTCGAAAAGCCAGTGATCAATGCATCTCTTCCAAAAGGGGTAGAGAACCAGGGAATCCCGGCATAAGGAAAGGGTCCGTGACGCGTCGGTGTCAAGAGGATACGGAGATCGTTGATGGCGTTTTCGGTCCAACGTTCAATAGGAAGCCGGGTACTTGTAATTCGAGGCCACATCCCCCGGAATTTTTCCTTATCCCGTTCATCCTTGCTTAACAGGTGGGAAATTGACCGGGGAACTTTTAAGGCCCCGACCCCTTCTTCTTTTCTCCTGATTTCTGTCTTTTCATCACACACAATATGAAGCCGAAATGTCCTGGCCTGATGCGGCGGCAACTTGAGCTCTCCTGCAAGAAATCCATTTTTCCACTCCACATCGAGGTCCGTGACTTTGGCTCGGGTCGTCCTCTCGACATGGTCGAGGCCGAGGCAGGACAGGGTCAGAGTGTTTGTTGAAGGAGAAAATAAGGTGCTGACCAAATGATCCGGTGAAGGGTTTCGTATTCCGCGTACATCCATGATGTCGAGAAAGTCGGCTTTAAGAATGATGGAGATCGGAACACGGATGGGAAGAGGACCATGGTTATGCACGGTCAACTCCTCCACCATTCCCTTGGGGAAACAGAAGCGAGCCCGATCGATCAGCAAAGGCCCGTCAACCACAATCGAAAGATTGGAGGAATGGTCCATGAGGTTGGAGATGGAAGGACCGAGAAGTCGGATATGACGGAAAAAGGGGGAGGGGATGTGTCCGTCAAGGCATAGGGTCGAAGAGAAAAGGGGAAGGAGAGGAGTGCCGTCCAGAAGGATGAGCATGTCCGACAAATAGCGCATCCCCTTCCAGTAAATCCCGTAAAATGGGATCCGGGAGGACTCAAAGTCCATGGTGTTGTCCCAAAGCCCCAGGAAATCCCCGTTTTTCTGTATGTGGTCATTTACGGTCAGTGCCAAGGGAACTATCTTTTTTTCCCCTTTCCGGGCCGATGTCATCGGGAGACCCCCATTCTTTCGGAAAAGGTTTTCTTGAGAGCCTTTTCTATTTCTATTCCGGATGTCCAAGTGAGGTTCACGGAGAGTCGGAGCTGCTCCTGGCCTTCTGGAACGGTCGGGTAAAAAAGAACTGGCAGGGAAAATCCGAATTCAGCTAATTGGGAAGATTCCCTCCTGAGGGTGGATAGTGGGCCTCGAAGGCTAATTATCGGAGACGAAGAGGCTGATCCGGTCAGGTCCTTCTGCCACCGTTTGCTCAGGTTCTGGAGGCTATTGGTCAGGTGGGAAGAATTCTCGAGAAGGTCGAGGCTTGAGCATGAGGCTGCAAGAACGGCCGGGGGAAGTGCAGTTGAGTAGATCAGTGGCCGGGCAAGGGATGTCAGAATGGTCCTGGCCTTTTCTCCAAGGATGGCGAATCCGCCAAGGCTTCCAAGAGCTTTGGAAAAGGTTCCGGTCACGATCATGAAATCCGGATCGAAATCCAGGGAAAAAAAATCCAGGCCTCCTCGGCCCTTTGATCCCACAGTTCCGGTGGCGTGGGCGTCATCGATGACGAGAAGTCCTTCCTTCTCCCGGACAATCCTGTAAAGTTCGGGAATCGGTGCAAAATCTCCACTCATGCTGAATAGGGATTCCGTGACGACCATAGGGCGACCTGCGCCAGTCCTTTTCACATGGTCAAAAACCCATTCCCAGTCCCCATGAGGGAAAACTTGGACGGCCTTTTTGACGAGCCGCAGGCCATCGATGAGGGAGGCGTGGTTTTCGGAATCCGAATAGATTGTTCCGGCATGGGTTCCGAAAACGGAGGTTACGGAAAGGTTGGCGTGGTATCCGGAGGTGAAAATCCGCCCCACCCCTTTTTCCAAGGATTTGAATCTGGCAATTCTGGCTTCAAGCTCCTCGTTGAGCAGATGATTCCCTGAAAGGTAGCGTGACCCTGTCGCTCCTGTTCCGTACATCCTGAGGGCGTTTACCGATTCGTCGATAACTTTGGGATGACGGGCAAGCCCCAAGTAGTCGTTGGAGGAGAGAGAGGTCAACCATGACGGAGGAATCTTTTTTATTTTCCCCTCATCCACCAATGAGGTCATGAGATCGGAGATAAAGGTTTTTCGAGAATGGAGATTGTTCACCCTGATGCCCCTCCGGGCGGGAACGTTCCCCTGACGGAAGGAATGATCGTCAGGTCGGGATGGGACATGAGGTCACTATCGGGAGATTGGCTGCCAAAGAGGACGGGAGTGGAGCTGAGAAAACTCAAGAGAGCGGGAAGGGGGGAATCAGGCGAAATGACATAAAGACGGCCGCCTCTTCTGATTCCTTGTCGTTTTATGTGGGGAATGCGGACATATCCGAAGAGAGGAGAGGCCACGTACCCCGTAGTATATTGGGGATCGTCAGAGGCGCAAATTTCGAGGAGGACCCCTCCGGACGAGAGAACCTTGCTCGCCAGAACAAGGGCGTCGACAAATCGGTGGTTCGGTTTTCCGAAGAAACTGTCCAGCTGATTCTCAAGACTTCTCCGGAGCGACGAAACACACCCGACATGGGTTGTTCTGATCCCTCCGGAAAATCCTTCAGGAAGAATCCTGCCCTCCGAAGTCACAAGAAGGGCCCCGTTTCTGGGAGCGGATCCCATAATTTCATTTTTGAAGATCTCGAGGATGAGTTCTGTCCTTCCTGATGGGAGAATGTGCCGAAGAAGACCTGGAAGGGCTTTTTCTGTCTCTTCGGAGGATTCGCTTTTCATTGTCTGGACCGCGAGGAGGGACTTTCTGAGAATATCCTTTTCCAAGACCGGATCAATGGTGACAATCTGCTGGAGGGGAAGAGTTCCTTCCAGCAATACGAAGGGAAACAATCTCTGCCAGAATGAGGTCAGGACAAGATTGATTTCCGGGAGGGGAACAAGATCTTCTGCTCCCGAAAGGTGTTCCCCCTCCCGGTGGATTCGCATCCTGACACTACAGTACAAGGACTTAGACAAGTTCAGTTGCCGCCTTGACGAGAGGATGGGGAGGGACAAGGTCGAATCCCTGTTCCCGGATCATCCGGATGTCCAGGTCGGGGGAGCGTCCAGAGCGGGTCAAGTAATTTCCTATCATTACACCGTCTGCCCCATGGGAAAAAATCTCGGAATGACGTTCCTGGAGGGCCGGGATTCTCCCGCCGCAGATTCGGACCTCCTTTTGCGGGAAGAAAAGTCTGGCAACCGAAATGACGCGAAGGGCTTCGTCCGTTTCAATCCCGGCTCCTGTGTCGAAAAGGGGTGTCCCTGAGATTGGCACGAGGAAATTGATTGGAATCGAGTCGACGTCGAGATCTCTAAGGAGCGAAAATAGGGAAACCCTGTCCTCATTCGATTCCCCGACGCCAAATATTCCGCCCGAACAAACGGACATTCCGGCATTCTTGGCCTTTACGACCGTTTCAATCCTGTCGTCATAGGAATGTGTCGTGACAATATTCGGGAAATGGTTTCGAGAAGTTTCGAGATTGTGATGGAGCCTGTTCAGTCCCGCATCCTTGAGGATGTCGATAGTGTTTTTGGAGACCGACCCCAGCGTTGCGCAGGACCAGAGGCCCAGTTCATTGCGCATTCTACCCAGGGCATTTTCGACAATACGGAGCTCGATCGGGTTTTCCAGGCTGCGTCCGCTTGTACCGATGCAAAAGCGACGTGTTCCGTTATCACGGGCTTTCCTTGCGGCTTCCACAATGGAATCTGAGGCCATGAGCTCATAAGTTGGAGCGATGGTCCGGAAATGGGTGGATTGTGCGCAGAAATGACAATCTTCAGAGCACCCTCCCGACTTTGCATTCATGACGGTGCAGGGATCGATCAGGTTACCCCTATGTGTTTCCCTGACCTCGTCCGCCCCCTTCTGAATCAGGGGAGCGTACCGTTCGGGCAGCGAAAAGAGCCATTGTGCGTCCTCGTCGGTAATATGTTTTCCTTCCCGGGCTACCTGGGTGCAGGCCGATATCCGGGAAGTGATCTCGTCATCAATGGGCATCGGGGATCCTTTATGGTTGGGAGAAAATTTAGACATATCAAAATGATTCAGACAGGACGAATTGAGGTTGGTCGTTATTTTCAGTACAAACCCGAAAGGGACAGTTCCTCTTCCCATCGGTCTAAAATCTAGCGCAATTTTTCAGGAAATGCCAACCGGTGGTCGGGAAGATGTTGTAGAAAAAGGGACAAGCATCCTGATAAAGTCCGGAATCCCTTGTTTTCTTGACACGGGGAGGGGGTCGGATTACTATTTTTATTAGGATATTAGCCCATGTGTCATTCCAGAAAGAACCAACGAGGAGCCCCGCCATGATGGACAAATTCACAGAAAAGGGTCGAAAAGTCATTATAATGGCCCGCGAGGAAGCCGAAAAGCATCAGAATGATTATCTGGGAACAGAGCATATTGTTCTGGCCCTGGTGTCTGATCCCGACGGTGTTCCCGTGGCAGTCCTCAAAAGAATGGGGTTGACCCCGGACCAGGTTCGCATGGAAATCGAACGCAATCTCCTAAACGGAACGGCGACATTGACCTTCGGCGAGCTACCATTGACCCCACGGGTCAAGAGGGTTATCGAATATGCCGTGGATGAGGCAAGGCTTTTGGGACATACCCATATTGGATCTGAACATCTCCTTCTCGGAGTCCTCCGGGAAGAGGACGGTATCGGAGGAAAGATCCTTCGAGCCCTCGGTTCAAATCTTTTGGCGGCTCGTCAGCTTACTGCGAGTCTTCTCAAAAAATCCGGAGCCGGAACGGCTAGGGAAAAAGAGAGGAAGAGCAACACTCCTGCACTTGACGAGTTTGGTCGTGACCTAACACAGATGGCGACGGATGGGGGACTTGATCCGGTGATCGGAAGACACGATGAGATTGAGCGGGTTCTCCAGATCCTGGGACGCAGAACGAAGAACAATCCTGTTCTGATTGGCGAGTCCGGTGTCGGGAAAACGGCTATCGTGGAAGGACTTGCACAGAAGATCGTCAACGGGGAAGTCCCGGACAACCTGCTTAACAAGAGGGTTGTCGCTCTGGACCTGGGATCGCTAGTGGCAGGAACCAAGTATCGCGGGCAGTTCGAAGAGCGACTCAAGGTGGTGATGAAGGAAGTCGTGACGGCCGGAAACATTATCGTCTTTATCGATGAACTTCATACGCTCGTTGGGGCCGGAGCCGCCGAAGGTTCGATCGATGCCTCCAATATGCTCAAGCCCGCTCTTTCCCGGGGGGAAATTCAGTGCATCGGAGCTACCACGCTTGATGAATACAGAAAATATATCGAAAAGGACGGAGCTCTCAAGCGTCGCTTCCAGCCGATTTATGTCAATGAGCCCCCCGTCGATGAAGCGGAAAGGATCATTCTTGGTCTCCGAGACAGATATGAGGAGCATCATGGAGTTGTGATCACCGATGCCGCTGTGCACGATGCCGTGGTGTTGTCCGAACGGTATGTGACGGATCGTTTCCTGCCAGACAAGGCCATTGATATCATCGACGAGGCCGGTTCACGAGCCAAGCTCAAGAGTTTTTCGCTTCCCCCGGAGATCAAGGAGCTCGATCAGCATCTGAAACGCTCCCTCAAGGGCAAGGAGCAGGCCATCAAGCAGCAGAATTTTGAAGAGGCGGTCCGGCTCAGGACCCAGGAGGACGTTCTCCGGAAACAGATTGACGAGGAGAAGCTCAAGTGGAAGGCCGAGCAGGAAAAGAATAGACCAGTCATCGGGGGCGAGGAGGTTTCTATGATCGTCTCCAAGATGACGGGCATCCCTCTCTACAGGATCGAGGAAGGCGAAAGCGAGAGACTTCTGAAGCTTGAGGAAGAGCTCCATCACAGGGTGGTGGGGCAGGACGAAGCCATCTCTGCCGTTTCGCGGGCGATCCGTCGATCACGGGCCGGAATCAAGGGCGAAAAGCGGCCTATCGGATCCTTCATCTTCCTGGGTCCTACGGGAGTTGGAAAGACGGAACTTGCCAGGACATTGGCCGAGTCCCTTTTCGGGAATGAGGACGCCCTGATCCGTGTCGACATGTCGGAATACATGGAGAGGTTCAATGTCTCCCGGCTGACGGGAGCCCCTCCCGGGTATGTAGGCTATGAAGAGGGGGGACAGCTCACCGAGAAGGTCCGTCGTCGTCCCTATTCCGTCATTCTCTTTGATGAAATCGAAAAAGCTCATCCTGACATGTTCAACGTTCTCCTTCAGGTGCTTGACGACGGATTCATCACTGACAGTCTCGGGCGCAAGATCGATTTCAAAAACACCGTTCTCATCATGACCTCGAATCTCGGGGCCCGGGCAATCGAAAAGGAAGGATCTCTCGGCTTTCAGCGTGGGGCAGGGGAGGTTCGTGAGACCTTCATCAAGAACACGATCCAGGACGATCTCAAGAGGACCTTCAATCCCGAGTTCCTGAACAGAATTGACGAGATTGTTGTATTTCACCCACTTGACGAAAAGCAGCTCGAATCCATCGTTGATATCAGAATCGCGGAGCTCAACAAGAGGCTTGAACCGAAGGGCATTGTCCTTGAAGTCGATCCTGAGGTCAAGAAATGGCTCGTCAAGGAAGGGTATCAGCCAAACTACGGTGCAAGACCGATGCGCAGGGCCATTCAGCGGCATATTGAAGACCGCCTTTCGGAAAAGGTGATTGCCGGGTCGCTCCATGCGGACAAGAAGGTCCGGGTGGTCTTGCGGGAAGGTCAGCCCGTCTTTATCGAGGAAGATTCCATGGCAGCCGTCATCTAGGTTCGCCGGACACAATGATTCTCGCTGTCGAAAGCTCCTGTGACGATACCTCTGTGGCCCTGGTCGATATGACCGGGGCCCTTTTTTTTCACCGCTCCCTCTCCCAAAACGACCTTCATGCCCCCTATGGCGGCGTGGTTCCGGAACTTGCCTCGCGGACTCATTCGGAGCGGCTCCCGTACCTTGTCGAGACCGCCTTTTCCGAAACCGGTCTCTCCCTCGATCAGGTTTCAGCGGCAGCCCTGACAGTGGGTCCGGGTCTTTCCGGGGGTCTTCTGGCCGCGATCTCCTTCCTGAAGGGACTTTGTTGGGCTAAAAACATCCCCATGATCCCGGTCCATCATATTCGTGCCCATCTGAGAGTTGCCATGGACCCTTCCCTTGTGATTCCAAGGGAATCGCTGGGGCTGGTGGTCTCCGGAGGACATACCCATCTTTATCGGATTCGTGAGTGGCCGGACCTTGACCTGGTGGGGCAAACTACGGACGATGCGGCCGGGGAGGCCTTCGACAAGGGGGCCAAAGCCTTGGGACTCCCTTACCCGGGCGGCCCTGAAATTGAGAAACAAAGTCGATTGTGGGACGGTCCCCTTTTGAAGTTTGTCCGGGGAATTCACACCAAGAATCCCTTCGACTTCAGTTTCAGCGGACTGAAAACGGCCTTTGTTGGACAGGTCCGTCAGGCGGGTGGTGATCTGTCAAGGATTCCCCAGTTCGCCGCCTCCTATCAGTCGGCCATCGTCGCCCATCTGGTCAGTCGTATCGAAAAGGCTCTCGAAACATTTCGTCCCCCGGCACTGCTTGTGGGCGGGGGGGTGGCGGCCAATGAGCACTTCCGGAAGGCCCTCGAAATTCTTTGTGACGAAGGAGGAATCCCTCTTCATATTGCCCCCCGCCCCCTTTGCGGAGATAACGCAGTTATGGTAGCTTTGACAGGTTTGGAATTGTTCCGGACGGGTTGCAGGGTGAACTCCCCCTATGCGGAAATCCGTCCAAGGCCAAGGTGGGATGAGGATTAAACGGAGTCTTTGTGTTTGAAAAGCGTGTGTCCGGACTATTCGTCCGGGCTGTTCTGAAGGCGGGGGCCAGCGAAGGGTGGTCGGAAGAGGTTCTGAAGCCGGTGCTCGACCGTGGAATCCGTCTGGAATGGCCCAAAAAGGAAGAGTTCGGTGATATTTCCACTCCCCTTGCGATGGGACTCTCGAAAGGGCTTGGAAAACCTCCCAGGATCATTGCTGAAAAGGTTGTCCAGGCAATCAAGGACGACCCCCTTTCTCAAGGGCTTCTCTCCGGAGTCGACATTGCCGGTCCGGGCTATATCAACCTGACCCTGTCTTTTTCCTTCCTGCTAAAGTTTCTGGAAGAAACCATCCTGTCTGAAGGTTTGACGGAAAAGGTCTCCCATCCCCGGAAAATCAACCTGGAATTTGTAAGCGCCAATCCGACGGGCCCTTTGCATGTGGGACATGGTCGCGGGGCCGCCTTCGGGGACTCCCTTGCGAGAATTCTCCGGGAAGCTGGGCATAATGTCTCAACCGAATACTATATCAACGACGCCGGTAACCAGATGAACATGCTGGGAAAGTCGGTCTATCTGGCCTTCCGGAAGCTTGATGGGACCTTCAGTGCCGAAGAGAAAACACGGCTTCTGGGTGATGGAGAGGGATATCGCGGGGACTATATCCCGGCCATTGCACAAAGAATCAGGGATGAGCCTGATCTTCTCGCTCCTGAGGTCCGCCTAGAAGCCCAGTCCGGGCATTTCACGGACCGGGTCCAGGCGGCCTTCACCGAGGTGGCCCAAACAGAGATCCTGGCCGATATCCGTAAGGATCTGACTCGGTTCGGGGTTTCTTTCGATCGCTATTTTTCAGAAAAGACCCTGCATGAATCCCGGAGGAATGAGGCTCCACGGATTGCTCACTGGATCGCTCTCCTCGAGAGGGAGTCCGGGGGAACTGTATACGGGTCCGAAGGGGCCGTATGGTTCCGGACAACAACCATGGGTGACGACAAGGACAGGGTCCTTAAGAAGTCTGACGGATCCTATACTTATTTTGCCGCGGATATTGCCTATCATGCCGACAAGATCGAACGGGGGTTTGAGGCCCTTGTGGATGTCTGGGGGGCGGACCACCATGGCTATCAGGCTCGCATGCAGGCAGTCGTCAAGGTCCTTGCCGACCTGGCAGGACGGCAGGTCGACCTTAAAATCTGCCTGATTCAGCTTGTCTCCCTCATGCGGGAAGGGAAAAGTGTCAGCATGTCCACAAGAGCGGGCGAATATGTGACGCTCGGGGAAGTCATCGATGAAGTCGGAGTGGACGCCACCCGTTTTTCCTACCTGACGCGAAGCCACGAATCCTCCCTCGAATTCGATCTTGCCAAGGCCAAAGAACGTTCCATGGACAATCCCGTTTTCTATGTTCAGTATGCCCATGCCAGGGTCAAGAGCCTCCTGGCCCAGGCCGTTCTCAGGAATGTCCGGCATGAAAGCTTTACCAAGGAGGATCTTTCCTTCCTGACCGATCCGGAAGAGAGGACGCTTATCAGGCTTCTGGCCCAGTTTTCTGGAATTTTGCTCCGGTGTGCGGAATCCTTCGAGGTGCATCCGTTAACGGACTACCTGATCACTCTGGCTGGAGCCTACCATCATTTCTACTTCCATCACCGGATTCTTTCGTCGGAAGAGAAGGATCGGCCTGTCATGATTGCCAGAATCGGCCTTTCCATCGCCGTATCCAGAATTCTGAAGAAGGGATTGTCCCTTCTGGGCGTTTCGGCTCCGGATTCGATGTGACCCTGCCGCAATTTTTCAGGGTCCGGCAGAAGGATCCCGACTCGGGAGCCCGAACAGGGATTCTTAGTACCCCCCATGGAACCGTCGAAACGCCGGCTTTCATGCCGGTAGGGACTCGGGGTACGGTCAAGGGAATGACCCCGGACTCTCTTTCGGATTGCGGTGTCGGAATTGTCCTGGTCAATGCCTTTCACCTCTGGCTTCGGCCCGGGACCGATTCTGTCCGGCGAGCGGGCGGAATCGGCCGGATGATGGGGATCGACATTCCGACCCTCTCCGACAGCGGCGGATATCAGGTCTTGAGCCTGCTTCACCGGCGAAAGGTGACAGAGGAAGGAGTCGCCTTTCTCTCCCCCTATGACGGGGCAAAGGTCTTCCTGTCCCCAGAGCTTGCCGTTTCGATCTCAGCCGATCTTGGAGTCGATATCCGCATGGTTTTGGATGACCTCGCGGGGGCTGACGAACCGGCCAGCCGTGTTGCCGAGGCGATGGAACGGACGCACAGGTGGGCCAGGCGGTCGCTGGATGTCTGGAACCCTCTCGAGTCCCCCGCTCTTTTTGGCATTGTCCAGGGAGGTGTGGATATGGGGCTTCGTGAGCGGAGTGCCGAAGGCCTTGTGCGTCTCCGGGGAGGGGATGGGCAAGAGTTTTCGGGGTTTGGAATCGGGGGTCTCGGCGTCGGGGAGAGCTTCGAGGAGCGAACCAGGGTTCTTTCCCGGACACTTCCGGTTCTTCCGGAGGATCGTCCCCGCTATCTAATGGGAGTTGGCTATCCCGGAGATATTGTGGAGGCCGTCCGTCATGGGGTCGACCTCTTCGATTGCGTCCTTCCGACGAGGAATGCCCGCAATGGAATGTACTTCACCTGGGATGGCCCGATCGCGATCCGGAATTCCCGGCATCGGGAGGACGAGACCCCGATCGATCCCTCGTGTGGCTGTCCGACCTGCCGCCGGCATTCCAGGGCCTATCTTCATCACCTTGTGAAGAACTCCGAGCTGACGGGCGCTGTCCTCGGAACCATCCACAATGTGTATTTTTACATGAACCTCATGCGAGAGATTCGTTGCCGCATCACGGAGGGCCGCCTTTCCGGGTGGAACTCTCCCTGCTTTCAACCTCGGGAAACCTAAAGGAGCCGACAAATGAACTCTCCAGCCCCTGCCGGATCCTCGGCACAGACCATCATGCAGCTGGTCCCGATCCTCCTGATCATCATCCTGTTTTATGCCCTTGTCATATTCCCCCAGAAGAAGAGGCAGAAAAAAATGGCAGAATTTCTGGCTTCTCTCAAGGTGGGGGACAGGGTCGTGACGGGAGGAGGACTGGTCGGGACGGTGGCGTCGATACGGGAGCGCCAGGTGGATCTCGAAATCGCTCCCGGGGTGACTGTGACCGTGATGAAACAGGCGATCCTGACCCTTGAATCCTGAGCGGATCCTATTGATGTCCTTGCTGAACCGGGAGAAAAGAATTCATGCATAAAAGGAATGTCCGGGGCCGAATTTTCCTTCTCGCCCTTTTTACCGTTCTCTCGATCCTCTGGCTTCTTCCCTCCCTTCCGCTCTGGGCGACGCTTCCGGCGTCCCTCAGGACCTATCTCCCGAATGGAACGATTTCCCTCGGGCTCGACCTGAGGGGGGGGATGTCCCTGACCCTTCAGGTGATGGAGGACAAGGCCGTTTCCGGAACAATGGACGAAATCGCTTCGGCCTTGTCAGAGCTTTCCGTCAAGCCGGCCATCAAAGGCTCCACAATCTCCGTGCAGGTCCCAAATTCCGAGGTGAAGAAGAAGGTCCAAGACTTTGTCTCTTCGCGGGCCCCTTACCTTCAAAAGATCACTGACAATTCCTCCCTTCTCGTCTTTACGCTACCGGATAGCGAGGCCAAGAGGATCAGGAAGCATGCCATGACCCAGGCCATGGAGGTCATCCGGAACAGGATCGACCAGTTCGGGGTGGCTGAACCGGTCATAGAGCAGCAGGGCAAAGACCGTATCCTGATCCAGCTTCCGGGAGTGACCGATCCGGAACGGGCCATGGCCCTGATCGGGAGGACGGCCCGTCTCGAGTTCAAGCTGGCTGACGATTCGGCGGACCCGGCCCAGTTCCAGAACGGAAAGACCCCGCTTCCGCCTGGTGAGGAAATCCTTTACGGAAGTCCCTCAGAAAAGACCGGCGGTCGCATCCCCTATCTTCTCAAGGCGCGTCCCTTGATGAACGGGGACATGATCAGCGATGCGCGGGTTGCCTTTGGCCAGTTCAACGAACCCTATGTCTCGCTGACATTTAACAGCTCCGGATCGAAACTCTTTGACCAGATCACAAAGAATCATGTCAAGCAGCGACTGGCAATCGTCCTTGACCGGACCGTCTATTCCGCTCCCGTCATCCAGGAAGAGATTTCAGGAGGCCAAGCCCAGATCACCGGGAGCTTTTCCATGAAAGAGGCCAAGGATCTGGCAATCGTGTTACGTTCAGGGGCCCTTCCGGCACCCGTACGCATCCTCCAGAATGTGACCGTGGGACCCTCCCTTGGAAAGGACTCAATCCGGGCCGGTCTCCATGCGACGATGATCGCCCTCGTGCTTGTCCTTTTATTCATGGCCATTTACTACCGGTTTTCCGGGGTCGTTGCCGATTTTGCCCTGATGCTCAACATGCTGTTTCTGATGGGGGCCATGGCGGCTCTCCATGCTACCCTCACCCTTCCGGGCATCGCCGGAATCATCCTGACCGTCGGGATGGGAGTCGATTCCAATGTCCTGATCTTTGAGCGGATTCGTGAAGAGATCCGTTCGGGCCGGCCGGTCCGCTCCTCGATTGATGCCGGCTACGACAAGGCCTTCCTGACCATCGTGGATTCCCATGTCACCACCCTGATCACGGCGGTGATCCTGTTCATGTTCGGAACCGGCCCGATCAAGGGGTTTGCCGTGACGCTGACAGTCGGCATTGCCATCAACCTCTTCACCTCCCTTGCAGGAACACGGATCGTTTTCGACCTTCTTTCAAGACGATCAAAGCTCGAACGGCTATCCATATGAACGCAGGCCTAATCCGGGGACACAGCGATGTTTGAACTGATCCGCAATCCTTCCATCGACTTCATGGGAAAGAAAAAGATTTCCCTGGCCATCTCCTCCATCCTTGTTCTTGTCGGTCTCCTGGCTCTTTTCCAGATCATTCGGGGAAAGGCCAATCTTGGGATTGATTTCACGGGGGGGACGGCTCTCATGGTTCATTTCGACCATCCCGAATCCCTGGCAAATGTCCGCCAGGTTCTCTCGAAAAAAGGATTTACCGGGGCACAGATCCAGAATGTCAACAACACATCCGATCTCTTCATCAGGGTGAAGGTGCGCCAGGAAGAGACCCGTTCGGTCACCGAGTCTCTTCTCGCCCTTCTTCGCCAGAGCTTTCCCAATAATCCCATGACCATCCGGCAATCCATCGAAATCGGCCCGACAATCGGCAGCGAACTTGCGGGCAAGGCCCTTGTTGCCATTCTTTTTTCCCTGGTCGGCTTCATCGTCTACATTGCGGTGCGCTTCGAGTTCCGGTTCGGACTCGCCGCCGCCATCTCGACCTTTCACAATGTCATCGCCGTGCTAGGCATACTGTATCTCCTGGGCACAGAGATCAACCTCCTCATCGTGACCAGCCTTTTGACCCTGGCCGGATATTCACTGACCGACACGGTAGTGGTCTTCGACCGCA
>JAKAWK010000065.1 GCA_021827365.1 Nitrospirota bacterium | reverse complement strand
AGGAAAATGGCGGGGCCGACGGGGCTCGAACCCGCGACCTCTGGCGTGACAGGCCAGCGCTCTAACCAGCTGAGCTACGGCCCCTTTGAGATCCTGTCATACGGCAAAAAGCCGCATCCCTCCAGGAGAAGAAATCTGCGAACTTCGAGCGCAGAAAGGTCACCCCTTCTTTGCCCGATGCGCGATCAACGGGAGAATTGTAGGAGTCTTACCGTGGATTGTCAACAGAGAGGATGGAAATCACAAAATTTTGACAATCACCCTTAGTATGAAAAGTCGACCCCAGCCAAAAAAACACTGGAGGTGACATTATAGAATCCCGAGTTCGAAAAGGTCCCGGTGGCGGTCCCGAAGCCCTCCAGCCGCGTGCCCCCCTGGGTGACGACCGACCCGACCCCGTCGTTTTCCATCCACTGCCATTCGGCGAAAAGGGAGATTGACGTCCGGGAACTCCCATAGAGCCAATAGCGGTCAGCAATCCCGAAGGAGATCACATCGTCGAAGTTTCCCGGAAGGGACTGGGCGATTCCCGCAAAGGCCGGCTGTGCAAGCATCCGGAGCTGATTATAGGTCAGGATGATCATATCTGATCCGGCCCCCTCACTTTCAAAGAATCCATGAAAAGAAGGCTGCCAGTCTCCCTCGAGAAACCAGGTCGTATAAGAGAGTCCAGAGAGGGCGGGATGATCGCTTCCAAAAATCGCGGGATCGGCTACAAGGGCTTGGGCTGGGTCATTCACGATTTCCCAGGCCCCAAAAATGTTCAGCTCCCCGTCTGGAAGGGGATTTATGGAGAGGTCGACCCCTTCCCGGGTGTAGAGGGCATCAGGGCTGGCTTCTGCCGTCCCGGCCGCAGAAAGGGCCGATTGTCCTACAAGGGAGAATAGCCCTATCCTTTCCCCGTTGGTCGCGCCCCAACCGCCAAAGGACTGAGTGAGATGGGCAAAGAAGGAAAAGCCGTTGTTAGAGGGAGGAATTCCGGCCGCCGCCGCTCCGGCGGCCGTCGTGAAACCGTCGGGATTCCCGTAGAGGCCAGCATTGGGCATGAAGCTCACAGAGAGGCGGGTTTCGCAGGGATCGAAAGACAATGAGGCCTCGCTCCCGCACCCGTTTTCGAAGAGATAGCCGAAATAGCGTATGGCGGTATGGTCGTTTTTCATCTGGAACCGGTCGGCATCGTAATACGCAGGCAGGGAAGCCGCTCCGAAGCCGGCAAAGGGAAGAGCGCTGTTGGTGACCACTTCCGCCGTTCCCGGCATGTAATCGTACATGATATAAGGGGTCTCATCTGTTCCGATAAGGGCTCTCCGGTTTGAGAAAGGAGTATCCTGACCCGTCACCCCGGCATAGAGGTTGAAGAGTGTCGTTCCGAAGAGAGTGTCGAATCGGACCCAAAGAGCAAAGATATCAAGGGCGGGGTTTTCTGTGACCGGACCGCGGAGGCCGGGCTCCACCCAAAAGGAGATCGATGGAGAGAGGAGCCCTCCGGACAGGAGTGTCCAGGGGGCGGGGGCGACGGCGCCGTTTCCCCATGTCCCCCCTCCGGAACTCCCGTTACCACCTAGGGAAAGAGGGGGAATCTTCGAGGTGTCGGCGTTCCCGACTTCGAGCTTATCGGAGGGAATTCCGATGCCTTCGACCGCAGCTCCCCCATAGGCCATGGACATATGAAATCCGATGGGAAAATAGGATTGCCCCTCCGGCCGGGCGAACATCAGGTCCAGACCGTTCCCCCTCCCCGTCGTCGAAAGCATGAACCCACGGTCGCGAAAAAACTCCCCCTGGTCGGAAAGCTTTGGCCACTGAATGTGGCAGAACTCGCAGGGAAGGTTGTAGCTTCGGGAAAATCCCGCATAGCCCCAGGCCAGGTCCGTCACTCCCGGGACGAGAACCAGGGCCAGAGTGAGCAGGATTGCCCAAGATTTCCATCGAGTCACCCCGTCTCCCTCCGATGGAGAAACCGGTCCCCTCTTCCCTCAGGTTCTCCGTCTAATTTCACGCCCGCAACCTTCTGTTTTTTGGCGTCGCACTCAAAAGACCGTCCGCTCTCCTACCCTCAGGTGGGAGCGTCGGCCCTTCCCCCAGAAGACGCCCCTCTGTCTTCCAGAGCCCAGGAAGAGTGCCAGCCCGCCGTGGGCCTCCATCAGAAAACGGATCCGGAAGCGGGATGTTTTCTCCTGCGACGAAGGAACAAGAAATCCCTCGGCGGCCAGATGAAGGGAGGGATCGTTGACCCTGATCCGTTTCAGGACGACCCGGTCCGGATCTTCCCGGATAAAAAAGGAGCCGTCCCGGAGTTCGAGGGCCGACAGGAGGAGGTTCTGCATGGGACTTTGGCTCCCCAGACTCAGGCCCCGGAATCGGACCTTGGCCTTGTGAAAACCCCTGGCGGAAAGCACCAAATGATCGACCTTCACCGTGACACCGCCGTCCTCGCGGCCAGGGGAAGGACCCACGTGAAGCTCTTCGAAGGTCAACCGGTAAGGGAATCCGGCCGAGGTTGCCCGGGCCGTCATCACAAGGCCTGTCTTCCGGGAAAGGCTCTCCAGAAATCGGTCCGGCTCAAATGACAGCCATACAAGATAAACGGCCAGGGACCCTCCTAGAAATCCTCCCAAAATCCACAGGAGCCGCCCTTTCATGGGCTCCGCCTTTCAGGTGGTTGCCCCATGTTACTCTTCATCCTCCAATATTTCCCCGGACGTTTCCTCCTCGCCCAGGACCTTCCGGGCCTCCGTCTCGGGGAGCCGCTCGACATCCCGAAGTTTTTTGTCCATGGCCCGTGTCCGGGTCCCCAGCTTCCTGACGGAAGTGGCCGCCGTCGAGAGCTGTCTCGCGAGCCCCTCAACCACCTCGTTGTACTTTCCGAATTCCTGACGAACTGCCCCCAGGATCTTCCAGACCTCCCCCGAGCGCCTCTCGATCGCAAGCGACCGGAACCCCATCTGGAGAGCATTGAGTATCGCTGTCAGAGTCGTCGGCCCAGAAAGGGTAATATGGAACTCCCGCTGGAGTTGCTCGAAAAGGCCCGGTCGCCTAAGAATCTCCGCATAGAGCCCTTCCGTGGGAAGAAACAGGATGGCAAAATCGGTCGTCCGCGGGGGTTCGATGTACTTCTCCCGGATGGTTCGGGCAAAACCCCGGATCCGGGCCTCGAGATCTTTGGAGGCCTGGGCGGCACCCTCCGCATCCCCCGTCTCCATAGCCTCCAACAGGCGCTCGTAATCCTCCTGGGGGAACTTGGCATCGATCGGGAGGAGAACCTCCTCCTCCGCTTCCCGGCCAGGAAGGCGGATGGCGAACTCGACCCGTTCCTGGGAGTGCTCCCGAACCTGAGCATTCTTCACATACTGCTCGGGGGAGAGGAATTGTTCCAGCAGCGCCCCGAGCTGGAGCTCACCGAAGGTCCCCCGGGATCGCACGTTCGTGAGGACCCGTTTCAGGTCCCCCACGCCGGTAGCCAGCGTCTGCATCTCCCCAAGGCTCTTGTGGACCCGTTCAAGCTGTTCTGCCACCCGGCCAAATGACTCCCCGAGACGGGTCTCGAGGGTCGTCTGGAGCTTTTCGTCGACAGTCCGACGCATCTCGTCCAGTTTCATCTGGCTTTCGGTCCGCAGAGCGTCAAGGCGCCCCTCGACCCCCTGCCGGAGCTGATCCATGGTCCGCTCATTCTTGTCAGAAAGTGTGGCAAGAGTCGTGGACATCGTCTCCAGAACCTCCTTTTGGCGCATCCCGGTTTCCCGGAGGGATTCGGAAAGAGTCTGGCCAAGGACCGTCACACCCTTTAAAAGTTCCTCCCTGAGGGCCCGGGAACGGACCTCCTCCCGGGACGCCCCTTCTCCGAGGGAGGATCGAACCTGTTCGAAGCCGGCCCGCAATTGGTCCGACTGTTCGCTCCGGAATTGCCGGCCCTGCTCTTCTCCCGACTGCCGGATCCTGTCCGACTCTTCCCGAAGAAGGCGGGAGAGCGTCTCCGGAGAAAGGCCCCCCGGATTTTGGGCGGTTCGCAAAAGGGCCAGCAGCGAAAAAAGGGCTGCCAGTCCTGCCAGGATGGCAGAAAGGAGCATCAACGGGTCATGCCTCCACGGTTGTGCGAGTGAGGGATGGGGCGTCCTTCGGTCCTACCGGCTATTTTAGCGGGAGAAGGTCCAAAAATCCTCTCAAAAAGGGGGCAGTCCAAAAACGCGAGACGAGGATGCCTGTGGGGAGATGCGCCGATTTTCCCGCAGGGAGCCCATTCAAAGTTCGTGAACCCTCAGGATCCCGCCCGGAACCGCCTCCCGGGCCAGCTCAACCATGTGGGCATGATGGGTAAAAAAGAGCACCTG
The DNA here is from genome assembly GCA_021827365.1 of Nitrospirota bacterium. Lineage (GTDB taxonomy): Bacteria > Nitrospirota > Leptospirillia > Leptospirillales > Leptospirillaceae > UBA4572. The sequence continues at coordinate 10,007 of JAKAWK010000065.1, read as the reverse complement.
TCCCTGGGCCCCCATCTCCGAGAGAACCTCAAGGGCCTTCAACGACCGCCGGTTGTCCAGGTTCAGGAGAAGGTCGTCGGCCACAAAGGGAACGGGCTCGCCGGTCTCGTTGTGGCGTCCGACCGACGCCAGGCGTAGGGCCAGGTAGAGGGCATCCAGAGTTCCGTCGCTCAGCTCTCTCGTTTCGAGGCTCCGGCCATCCTCCCGGACCACGAGAAGAAGCGCATCCCCCTTCTCCCCGAAATCCCCCCGTAGTCCCCGATAGCGGCCCAGGGTGAGCCTCTCCAGGATTTTTCCGGCCCGGGAGAGGACCGGCCCCTGATTTCTCTCGCGAAAAAGGTCGATCCCCTTGCGAAGGATTCCCTCAAGAACCGAAGCTTCCACATAGGCCTCCACCTGCCCGGAGAGTCGGGCGCGCTCCACCTCCGCCTCCTGAAGGAGGTCAACCGCCTGAACGGCTTCCAGTCGCCGGTCCAGATCGGTCTTCTTTGCCACCAGGGCAGCCAGAAAGGACTCCCTCCGCTCACGGGCTGATTCAAGGTCCTCCCGCATGGCGGTCAGGCGACCATTGAGATCGTCAGAATTTGCCTCACCGCAGTCGGCAAAGAGGGCCTCGAGACTTTCGCCCTCCCCATTCTCCAATACCTGCCGAATCACCTCCTCCCGGCGCTCCAGGAGTGCCGCTTTCGTCCGGGAGCGGCCTTCGATTTCGGGAAGTGCCGACGGATCCTTCACCCCGGCCTCCGACGCCAGCCGATCTAGGAGCCTTCGGCTCTGATCCAGGATCTCTTCCTGACGGCCTCTCCGGAGACGGATCTCTTCTTCCCTCTTTTCCAGTCCCTGACGACGAACGGAGGCTTCCCGGGCCTCACGAAAACGCCGGATGATATCCCGGGCCTTGCCAAGCATCTCCTCGGGAGTGGCCCGTTGATCCGCCTTCCCGGAAAGAAGGGCCACCTGGTCTCCGAAGCGCCGGATGTCCTCCCGCATCTTTCCGATCCGGTCGCGCATCTCCGTCATGGAGCGACCCAGCATCTCGAGCCGGGCCAAAATTTCCAAAAGATTCCGGATCTCCTCCGGATCCTCCGGAAGGAGGATCTTCGCCTCAAGTCCTGCCTTCCCGAACTCTCCCTTCCAGAATTCAAGCTCCCGTTCAACCTCCCGGAGAGCCTCCCGGGCCTCCTCGGATTGCCGGAAGGCAAGACGAAAGGTCTCCTCGGCACTGGTGTAACGGCGTTGCCTCTCCTTGGCTTGCTCCATAACCTTCCGGACCCGGACAAGAAGGCCGGGAAGCGTCCTCTCCCCCGCAGGATCGGGGTCGAAGGGAGCCAGAGCCTTCCGAAGTCTGTCGGTCAGCTCCATCTCCTCCCGATGATCCTGGTCCTGTTCAGCCTCCAGCCGTTCGATCAGTTCCCCTTCGGCCAGAACTCTTTCCCGTTTTTCCAGCCATTCGACCATGGCCTCAGGAAGACGGTCGGGAGCTCCCTCGGGACCCAATCGAACCAGACCATCCGGCCAATGACCGATCCATTCGGAGGAAAGCAAGGCCAATCTGTCGCGAGTTGACCGGAGGCCCTCTTCAAGGGCCTGGCCTTCGGCCCGGTCCAAATCCCGCTCCTTGTGCAAAAGGGAGAGTTCGACCGCCTCCTTCGAGCGTTTTCCAATAAGGTCGGCCACCCTGTCGCTCTCCCGGAGAAGACCCTCAAACCCCTCCGCGGGCCTCGTCCCTTCCGGGAAAAACAACCTGAGAGCCGACTCAAGGCTTTGGTCCCCCTCAAGAAACCGTTTTCGGAGAAGGCCCCACCCTGCATCCCGGCGTTCCCTGACAGCCTTTAGATCCGCAAAGGTAACCACTTCTCCCTCCCCTTCCAGGGAGGCGATCCGGTTTTCCCTTTTCTTCGTTTCCTGTTCCCGACGTACAAGGGCGTCCCGGCCCTCCTTCTCCTCGTGAAGGAGTCTCCGGAAATCCTCCTGCATCCGGAGGAGAGTGGACCGCTCCGGTAGAACAAGGGCGCGGAGGGCAGGGAGAGTAATCTCTCCCAACCCCAGGGAATGCAGTCTCCCGGCAAGGGCATCCCGGCGCCGAAGAAGCTCCGAAGAGCGCCGGGACCTCTCCTCGGATCCCGCCAGAAAAGCCTCTGCCCCGGGGAGAATGGCTTCGAGAGCCCCGGTTTCGGGAATGCTAGGAAGCTCCCTACGGACGGCTTCGGCACGTGACAAGGCTGCCTGGGCCTTGCCGGCATTTTTTCCTGCCACCAGGAAGCTTCCTTCGAGGGCGGACCGGCGGTCAAGGAGAGAGGCAATCTTTCTGCGTTTACCTGGGGGTGGAAGATGGCGATCGAGCATTTGAGGCTCCTCCGGAAGACCGCACTCACGGAGGAGAAGGCGCGCCTCCTGTTCCATCGAAAAAAGCTCCTGTTCCCGCCGGGGAAGGTCCATGAGGCTTTTCGAGGCCGCCCCCAGATCTTTCTCTATGACAGCAATCTCCTCCTCCCGGAGGAACTCCTCCGGACTGTCGGCCAGGGCCGCCCGGTCCTGCCCCAAACCTTCCTCTTCCTCCCGGAGACGGTCAAGTTCCACCCTCCCCGTGGCAAGCCAGCTTTCGGCCTGGACCCGGAGGGCAAAAGAATCGGGAGGAAGGAGGGGGACTCCCTCCAGAAGCGAGAGCTCCCGACCGAGGGTTTCATATTCCTGGCGTCGGGGGAGAATCCGCAGGATCCGTTCGGCACGGCGAATTTCCCGCTCGAGGCGAAGGACCTCGGACCGGATCCCTTCCGATGCACTCTCCAGCCGTCGGATCTCCTCTTCCTCACGGACATAGTCCTGGGGGGAAACCATCCTGAGGCGGCTCTCACGCCGGATCTCCCCGAGGCGGGCGAGGATCCTGTTGATCGCCGGGTTCTTTCCGGTGGGCAGGAAGAGATCCCTTTTTCTTGCTGAAAGGATTTCGAGCTTCTTCCGGAGGTTCACGATGCCGGCCCCCGCCTCGACGAGTCCCTGTCCCAGGGCTCCCCCGTCGGTCAGAAGGTCCTGACCATGGCGTCTCAGGCGAGCGGGGTCCAGAGAAAAAAGCCGCTCGAAGGTTTCCCGGGAGAGGCCCCCAAGAAAGGCGGAGAGGAGCTCGTCGGAAAGGACGCTCCCGTCGGCCATGGTCAGGGGGCTCTTTCCCCGGCGTCTTCGAACAAATTCCAGGGTCCGCCCGTCGGCTGTGGTGATCCTGGCCCCCAGGGCCATATCCGCCGTTCCGACCAGATAGGCATCCTCGCCATGTTTGGGAAAGCCGAAAAATAGGCTCGAGAGAGCCCGCAGCGTGGTGCTTTTCCCCGCTTCGTTTGCCCCGTGGACCAGGTGGAAGCCGGGACCTAGGGAGAGACTCCGGCCCCGGAAGGGGCCGTAAGCCAGAAGGTCCAGACGGTCGATCCTCATGGAGCCTCTCCCCGGTAAAGAAGATCCAGGAGGACAGGGAGGAGGCGGGCCGGATCCGCAAGGATGGCGGAGGAATCGAGCTCTTCCCGAAGTTCCTCGGGCAGGGCCCGTCTGAGCAAGGAGAGATCGCCCTCAAGGGCGGCGGCAAGAGCCTCCGGGTCCCGGGCCACCTCGGAGAGGATTAATGCAAAGTCGGCGTCCGCCCCCTCTCCTCCGATGTCCTCATCTTGTAGGAAATCGAGCCGGACACGCTCGATCCAGAGATCTTCAAGAGAAACCTCGGCCGCCACTTCCAGAACCAGCTGCCGCACCTGCTCCGGAGAATCGAGAAAGGAGCCCGGGAGGGAGGCGCGCCCTGTCAGGATCACACGTACGGCGGCAGGACGGCCGTCGGAATCCCGCTTTGCCGCTTCAAGACCTTCCCGGAGGGGTTCCACAATCCCCCGGACCTCAGCAAGTCCGGATATGTCGACCGGGAGCTGGTGCCAGCGCACCACATCCAGGGGAACAAAGTCGAGGGCAGTCAGGCGTACCCCGTCGGTTTCGGCCAACATCGCTCCTTTAGGTCCGGTCTCTTTCGCATGACGACCCTGGAGATTTCCGGGAAAGACCACTGCGGGATCGGAGGACAGGATCTCCCGCTTGTGGATGTGGCCCAGGGCCCAGTAGTCGTAGCCGCGGGAGGCAAGATCCAAAAGGGTGCAGGGAGCATAGACCTCATGGTCGGAGGATCCGGAGAGGGAGGTATGCAGGAGGGCGATATTGAAATACCCCGGTTGGGGCGGGGGATAGCCCAGGGCAAGGTTTTGGGAGACCTTTCCGGGTGCGAAGCTCTGGCCGGTCACCGCCACACCATACTCTTTCAGGATGACCCTTTCGGGGACCTGGTCAGAGAGGACGGTGGTATTGGGGGGGAGATCGAGGTAGCGGCTGATCCGGTTGGCGGCATCGTGATTTCCCCTGACAATCACCACCCGGATCGCATGATCGGCAAGCCGGGAAAGCTCGCGACGAAGGAAGTGAACCACCTGCATGTTGGGGTTGTCGTGGTCGTAGAGATCCCCGGCCAGAAGAAGGAGTGACACCTTCTCCCCGATGGCACGGTCGACCAGGGCCGAAAAGGCCTCCCGGGTAGCGCGACGTATCCGGGACAGCTGTCCGGAATCCTCCAGGACCAGGCTCCGAAGGGGGCTGTCGAGATGAATGTCGGCGGCATGAAAAAACTTCAATGGAACCCTCCCGTGGCGGCCGGCCCTGGCGGCCGGAATTCCCTCCTCTCTCTCTCCACCTCCTTTTTGATGGCCGACAATCGCGGAGAGGGAAAGAATCGACCCTATTGTGGGATCTTTGCCGCCCCCTGTAAAGGAGGAGTTCCGAAGCGGGATTCATTCCCCCGACGGGGCCCATCTTCGGAACAGCCCATCCACGGGAGAACGCCCTTCAGGAGGGGCAGGCCTCTCGGTACCCCTTGGAAAGACGAACCTGAGAAACCCCCATGGCCAAACGGAACCAAAGTCTTGTTCCGAGGGATCAGAACATGTCGGGAGGGGCCCACAGGGTTCCCTCTCCCTGGGTCAGAGCCAGACGGCCCCACCGGGGCTCCAGAAGGAACGTCTTCCCGGAGGCCCGGTCAGTCGCCTATTGATTGTTGAAGGTGGACCCTGCCTCCATAATCCGGGCCATTGAGGGGAAAAGCGGGGAGGAGGAAAGACCGCGGAAATAGACTTTCTGTCAAATACCCCCCTGCCCTTCTTCCTTGTCTTCCGTCGGGCTTAACAGGAGGACTGGCCTGCCTTCTCTCCCAGCCGGGCCATGGCATCGAGCACTGGTCTTAGCTCCTTGCCAAGAGAGGTCAGGCGGTAGGAGACTTGGGGCGGAGAGACAGGGATGACCTCCCGAGAAACGATTCCCTTCGCTTCGAGCTCCCGGAGCCTCGAGGATAAGACCTTCGAGGTGATCCCACCGAGATCGCGCCGGAGATCTCCAAAGCGACGGGGCTCCTCGCAAAGGTACCAGAGGATCTTGGCCGTCCAGGCGCCGGCCAGGAGCCTCAGGCAATGGTCGAGGGGACAGTCCGGAGGGGGTGCGGCCCTTCCGGAGGAAGGTCGGATCGTCTTCGTCATAGTGGTAAGAATATACCAGGTATCCAGAAGGAATCTACTATCCGATGTATTCCTTCTGGGATATACTCGAAGTCACCAGGGGACATTGGATACCGCTTCTCTGACCGCACCCTCAAGCTTTTGGAGGAGACCGATGATCGAAATCAGAAAAAGCGCCGAACGGGGCCACGCTAACCATGGCTGGCTCGACAGTTATCACACTTTTTCCTTCGCCGACTACCATGATCCGAACCATATGCAGTTCGGAAGCCTCCGGGTCATCAACGAGGACCGGGTCCAGCCGGGACAGGGATTCGGCACCCACTCTCACCGAGACATGGAGATCCTGAGTTACGTCCTGGAAGGAGCCCTTGCCCACTCCGACAGCATGGGAAAATCCTCGATTCTCCGACCGGGCGACGTGCAGCGGATGACGGCCGGTACCGGTGTCACCCACAGCGAGTCCAATCCCTCCGGAACCGAAGGGGTCCATTTTCTTCAGATATGGATTTTGCCCCGGACAACGGGCCTCAGGCCAGGATACGAACAGAGATACTTTTCCCGCGATGACAAAAGAAACCGCCTGTGTCTCGTGGCCTCTCCGGAGGGGACTGACGGATCCCTCACCCTCCACCAGGACGTCCGGCTCTATGCCACCCTCCTCGAAGACGGGGAGCAGATCACCTTCGTCCCTGGGAAGGGGCGGCAGCAATACCTGCAGGTGGCCAAGGGCTCCTGCCATTTAAACGGGATTGAACTCAGAGAAGGTGATGGAGCCGGTATTTCGGGAGAGAATTCCTTATTTCTTTCTGGGACTCCTGGAGCTGAACTTCTCCTTTTCGACCTGGCCTGACCCGGTTCCCACTCTTTTCGTTCCCTTTTCACTTGATGGATGACGGGAGGAAGCGATGAATAAAGTGAAAAAAAGGGCCTTCTCGATTCGGGTCCAGAAGGATGGGCCTTATCTTGTCTTGGGACCTCTTCCTCTTTCCACGGAGACCATCGGTGCGAACGGGAAAGGGGAGTCGGTCCGGTGGGAAAAAGGGCCGGCCATCACCACCGGGGAGGAGTACGCTCTCTGCCGATGCGGCCGAAGCGGCAGCAAACCCTTTTGCGATGGCTCCCACGGGTCCGGATTCGACGGGACAGAAACCGCCGTCCGCCTACCCTATCTCGAACAGGCGGCTCTCCTCGAGGGGCCGGTCCTATCCCTGACAGATGCGGAAAGTCTGTGTGCCTTCGCCCGGTTTTGCGATCCTCACGGCCGGGTCTGGAACCTCGTCCACCAAACGGACAGGGAAGTCGCGAGACGGCATTTCGTCCGGGAGACAGGGGATTGTCCTGCAGGCCGTCTGGTCGCCTGGGACAATGCTACAGGGAAACCTGTCGAGCCGGAACATCTCCCCTCGATCGCCCTGGTCGAGGATCCTTCCCGCCAATGCTCCGGGCCGATCTGGGTCCGAGGCGGCGTTCCGGTGATCAGTGCCGACGGCGTCACCTACGAAGTGAGAAACCGGGTGACCCTCTGCCGGTGCGGGGAATCCCACAATAAGCCGTTCTGTGATGGCACCCATGCTGAGATTGGATTTGACGGTCGCTCTTGACCTTCATACCGGCTCGCCAGAAGACCGCCTCCAGGGTATCAGTCTCACGAATGAATGGGGCACAGGAAGGGTTCTTGATACTTTCGATGAAAGGCTTGAGAAAGGTTGGGGGGGGCAAAATCTCCCCCATCCCTCACCTCCGGGGAAACTTTGCCATTTCCCCGGGTAGTTTTTTTTTACGAAAGGGACCTTTCTCAGTGATTTCACCCTTTGTTTCTGGTGTCCTTTTCCCGGAAGATCCACTGGGAGAAGGTGGAAACAATGTCCGGCCCACTTATCTTCTTATTCCCGAAATTTCCCTGGACAGGATTTTGTGAGGTGATCCCCCCGCAAACTCTCTATGATCGATGACAGGCCCGGTCATCGGGCATATTCCTTTTCCTTGGACGGGACTTCCATCGGTTGGGTGGCGGACTCGGCGGCCTCGGGGATTTTAAGGTCTGTCCACCAGCGGGCCAGGATTACCGATTCGGCCTTTTTGGAAAAAGAGGGCGGGGCCACGGTTCCCCGGCGCCCCGCCATATTCGCTTGTCGGTAAAGGGAGAGTTTGGCGGAGGTATCCGAAAGGATCCGCTCCGCCAGTCCCCGCCCCTCCCGAATCACGGCATTCGTTCTTGAAATGGCGCTGGAAAGGCGGTTTCTGAGCCTCGTGCGCTTTTTATCCAGGCGGACCACCGCGACATGGAGGGCATCAAGTTCCGAATCCTGATCATGGGCAAAGAAGGAGACCATGTAGGCTCCCATAAAAATCAGGAGATTGATCGCGAACATGGCATAGACCATGTTGCCTGAGGCATCCCCCAGCCGGTGCTCGGCGTGGAGCGTCACATACATGTTGCGGATGAAGGAGAGGGACGTAAGAGCCCCAAGAACGGTGACGGGAGCCATGAAAATCATGATGGCCGTGGCGAACCTGGGCTGGACGAGCGTCCGGACCTGAAGCCCCAGAAAAACTCCGATCAGGGGTAATGTCAGGGAAAGGGTCAGGCTCATAACATAGGTCATCAGTTCAGGCTCCCCGAACATCCGGAAGACGACCACGTTCAGCGGAAATTCTCCGACCCCCAGGAGGACGACGATGATCCAGTGGGCCATATAGGGGACAGGGATGATTTCGTCTCGCCCAAGAAAATCCTTCCGATTCTGGAACCGGAGGAGCGTCTCCTTCAGCCGATACTGGTTGGACTCGTAGGCATTGGAAAGATTGGAGGATATTCCTTCGAGACGGGCAAGTCGCTCGGCGGTCCGAGAATAGATCCCGCTGATTGCCGCCTCTCCGGCGGCAATGATAGACCGTTCGAATGGACCGGGTTCGTAGCTGCTTCCAGATGGCAAACCTGCCATTCCGTCGCTGTGACCAGCACTGCGGATTGTCTCGTCATCGGGAAACTGTGGAGCCTTGAATTCCTGAGATCGCATTATCGGGCCTCCTCTGACATTGGTCCCTGATCAGGACAGAATGCCGTTTCTCTCGACGGTCTTCCTTCTGTGGCGGCCGACGGTCGTATGGATCTCGTCGACCAGAAACTGGAGATGCGTATTCAGATCGGCCACAGAATTGACCCATCGGGATTCGCGGACATGCAAGCTCTGGACGTCTTCCTTGAATTGGGCGATAAAACGATTCAATCGCTCCGATTCTGTCCGAATCCCATCGCGCTCGGACAGAAGGAGGTCCCACTCTCTCTTGGTCTCGGCAAGACCGTCCATGACCATCGAAGATTTTTCGAGAAGATCATGGTATTCCCTGATTCCGTTGATAATCCGGTTGATGTCCTTTTGACCTAACATCAGGGAATCCTTCTGGGGGAGTGTGGAGTGCCTGTCCGGAAGCCTCTTTGGCCAACAAGCTCCCCTCTCCCGAAAGAGCTTCCGTCGGCTCCCCGAAAGTTCCCGTCGAGAGCCACAAGAATTTCGGCGTGGACTGACCGATGTTCCCTCAAGGCTCGTTTCTTGATGGACTGATAAGTTTTCTCATTGATGCGGAGGGTCATTTGTTTCATAGTTCCATATTAGCATCAAGACCATTACATTCAAAATTCTATGCAAGTAGAATAAAATTAATAATTTATTTAAATAAAATTTTATTTTTTTATCATTTATTTGTTTTTAATGGAATAAAAAAGAGCATTTCCTTTAAAAATGGGGCTATATCTTTGGATCAGGATAAAGAGGCTGAAGGTTTGTATTTTTTTGTTGGGTCACTGGCCTCTTAAGGATCACGATTTCCACCCGGCGATTCTGGCGACGGTGGTCCCGTGTATCGTTCGGGGCCAGGGGTCGGGAGGACCCGAACGCGACGCTGCTCGTCAGGCGGGGGTCGAGGGGGGCCGACGAGAGAAGAACGGACAGGACATTGACCGCTCGGGCCCCCGACAGGGCCCAGTTGTTCCGGTAGCGGCCGTGCACCGGAAGGTTGTCGGTATGTCCCTCGACCCGGATGGACCGGTGGTTTGCGACCAGCAATCTCGCGATCTTCGCGAGCATGGGGCGGGCCTCCCTCCGGATCCTTGCGTGGCCCTCCCGGAACAGGAATCCGGCCTGGATCCTGACCCGGACATTCCGGGAGGTTTCAACCACGTTCATTTCTCCGGACGAAGGGGATTTTTGCCGTAAAAGCTCGAGCGCCTTCGATAGGACGACGGAAGGCCTGGGGGACGCCAGCCCGGACCTGTTGGGGACAGGCGAGAGGATGACATGCAGGCGTTCCTGCGGCGTGCGATGGAGGAACGTGGCGACGATGGCATGGGAAATCGTCCGGTATTGCCCCTCGTTGACCGCCGATACGGCATACATCATCACGAAAAAGGTGAAGAGCAGGGTGATGAAGTCGGCGTACGAGACGAGCCACCGATCGAGATTTTCGTGGTCCTCT
>JAKAWK010000064.1:4816-14364 GCA_021827365.1 Nitrospirota bacterium | reverse complement strand
GCCCAGGGCGATCACCAGGTCGTCATAGGGAAGGGAGCGGTGGGTCGTAAGCACCTGCCGGTTCTCGAGGTCGATTCCTTCGACCACCCCCACATGGGCATGGACCCGGGTCTTCCGGAAAATCTTGCGGATGGAATGGGCGACATAGCGGGGTTCGAGGGCCCCGGTCGCCACACTGTGGAGCATGGGTGTGAAGAGAAAGTAGTTCCGGCGGTCGACCACGGTGACCCAGACGTCGGGACGCTGATTTCCCAAAAACCTGGAAAGATACACTGCCGTATAAAGCCCGCCGAAACCGGCCCCCAGAATCAGGATCCGGTAGGGCTTTTCCGCCTCTGCCTGTTTGGTCATCGTCCGCCCCCTGGACTCGATCTCTTATTTACGGCTTCGGGAAAAAGCCGTCTCTTATGATTCTAACCGGAAGGGGGGATCGGATCAAAAAAATCGGACCCCGGGAACCCGGGTCTCATCCCCCCGATTGCGCGGACCTGCCAGGAGGTGATACAATAATCCTTTCGAGGAGGGAACTTCATGTCCCAGGGCCATCCGCAATACCCCATGGTCAACCACATGGGCCAGATCCTCATGATCGGCTTCGTCTTTCTTTTTGCTGGGGGTCTTCTCACACTCTTCCTGCAGTGGGTCTACAACCGGTTCATCCGCCGGACCCCTCCTCCCGAGTACACCGAAAAGCCGAAATTCTTCGACCGGGACTGATCAACCCCCGTTCACCGGTTCTCATCTTTTGTTTCGTCACCTGGAGTCCCGATGCCTGATTCTCCCCGGGAGGCTGCCTCCCTGCCTCTCGTCGCCATTCTCGGCCGTCCGAATGTCGGGAAGTCGACTCTCTTCAATCGCCTTCTTGGCGAAAATCGGGCTATTGTGGAGGACCAGCCGGGAGTGACCCGGGACCGCCACTATGCCACCGTCACCCGGGGCCCCTGGACCTATCGCCTGGTGGACACGGGGGGAATCCTCTTCGGGGACGACCATCCTCTGGGAGAGGCGATCCGCAAGCAGGCCCTCTTCGCCCTCGAGGAAGCGGATGCCCTGATCTACGTCTTCGATGCCCGTGACGGATTCAATCCGATGGACAAGGACGTGGTGGACCGGATCCGCTCCTCGGGAAAACCCGCCGTTTTCGCCGTCAACAAAAGCGACGCCCCGACCCGGGAGTCGATCCTCCTGGCCGACTTCTACAAGTACGGTGTCGAACCTCTCCGGCCGATCTCCGCCCTCCACGGACTCGGGATGGAAGAGCTGCTCGAACCTTTCGCCTCCCTGCTTCCTCCCTCAACCGACATGGAGAGCGACCCGGACCGGATGGTCCTCACGGGAGAATCGGAGGAGGAGATCCGGGAACGGATTCAAAAACGCTTGAGCGAGCCCGCCCGGATCGCCGTCATCGGACGGCCCAACACCGGGAAATCCACCCTGATCAACCATCTCCTGGGCGAAGAGCGACTCGTGACGAGCCCCCTTCCGGGAACGACCCGCGATGCCATCGACACCCTGGTCACCTGGCGTGACAAACCCTACCGCTTCGTCGACACCGCCGGAATCCGCAAAAGAGGCAAGGTGGCCGAAGCCTCCGAGCTCTATGGGATCATCCGGACCGAACGGGCCCTTTTAAATGCCGAGATTGCGGTCGTCCTCGTCTCGACCCCCGACGGCCTGACCGATGGAGATCTCCGGATCATCCGCCAGGTCATCGACATGCGCCGGGGGCTGATCATCGCCTTCAACAAGTGGGATGCGGTGGCCAAGGGCGAGACCCCCGATTTGGCCCTTCTGGGAGACCGCTACCCTTTCCTCTCCTTTGCGCCGGTCCTCAATGTCTCCGGACTGACAGGACGCAATCTGTCCCAGATCTTCCGTCACATCGAAGCGGTCCGCTCCTGGTACTACCGCCGCATCGGAACCAGTGACCTAAACCGGGTCATCCTCCCGGTCATGGCCCAGACCCCGCCCCCACGGCTCAAGACGGGCGCCGTCCGTGTCTACTATGCCACCCAGGTCCAGATCGCCCCGACCGTGATCCATCTCTTCTCCAACCGTCCGGACGGTCTCTCCCCCTCCTATCTCCAGTTTCTGACCCGGAAGATCCGGGAAAAATTTCCTTTCACCGGGGTTCCCTTTCTCCTGAAGCCCCGGGGAAAAAAAGAGGAGTAAGGTCTTCTCTCCGGTGATTTTTGTCACAGAAAAACCCTTGCACCGATCCAAAAAGGGGGAGTAAACTTGAAACCCAGAAAGAAACAAAGGACACTCAAGACATAAGGAGGATCCTATGGCAAAAACGATCAGGAAGCGGACAGAGGCAATCCTGGGGGGAGGGGTCTTTGTCGTTCTCGCCCTGTCGACCCCCGTCATGGCCCATCCCGGAGGGATGTCTCCTCCTGTCCATCCCCCTGTCCACCCGGCGGTCCATCCCCATCACCCGGGAGCCGCCAACCTGGGAATGGCCCATATGAGTCCGACACCTGCCAACTTCGGCCAAACGGTCTCGGGAGTCGCCACGACCCAGGGACAGACCATCTCGCAGGACGCCAAATCGGGGATCACCGGCCAGTCCCTCTCGGGGATCGCGAATCAGCATGGACAGCTCGTCTCCGGAGTGGCGACGGGAGCGATCCCGCCCCCGCCTCCGGGGGGAGCCCCTCCGCCACCTCCAGGAGGAGCCCCGCCACCTCCACCCCCTCCGGGGGGAGCGCCTCCCCCTCCAACGCCTCCGGGCGGAACCCCTCCCCCCCCTCCGCCGGCTCCCTGATGGTCGGCCGGAGACCTTTGGGGTTCTCCCGGACCCGCGCCCTTCCTCCGGTTGATTCCAACCGGGGGTTGGGCCCTTTCAGAAATTCCCCGCCTCTTTTTCAATACGAGTAATAGAAGGAAAATCCTTCATAGCCCCCGATTCCCGGCCAGACTGACGAATTGAGGACTCCCGCCTCAAGGGAAAAGATGGTGTGGAGGGAGGGGACTTCCGCAGAGAGGACCCCTCCCGCCTGAACCGCTTGATAACTGTCATTGCCTTGGCCGATCACCTCGGGGCCGGCATAGAACAGGACCCGCTTTTCAAAAAGGTTCCCGGCATCCACAAGGTAGCGGCCCTCCCCCAAAAGATAGTTGATGCTCCCGATATAGCTTCCAAAAAGGTCGAGGCTTCCCGGCCCCAGCCGGTCCAATAAAAGCTCGGTCTGAAGGTAGACTCCCCCGACCGTGCTGACCGGAGTCAGGGTCTGGTCGACATTGAAATAGGCCCCTCCCACATCTCCCTCCCAGAATCCCCAGGAGGCGGGAATCCGCAGTCCCACCGCCCCCACCCCTCCGATATAGGACTGGCGGGTCAGTCCGTCCACCGACTGGTCGGGGGAGACGGCCGGCTGGTTGAAGGTAATGACATTTCCTGCGACAAAAAGGTGAAGGAAGGCCGGAGTCTCTCCCGAGGCCAGGGCCCGGAGTCCCTCAAGCGGGAAGAGCCCCCCCACCATGGCATCATAGAAGGCCGCCTGTTGGGAAAAGACCATTTCGCCCCCGGAGAGTTCCAGGACAGGAGAGGAATCGGCCGGGCAGAGGTCCGGGGAGAGAAGGAAGGAAAGGCCCAGGAGAAAGGGCAGGACGGAGAATATCAGGTGGCGGGACAGGCCGGATCTTTTGGCGGACCTTCCCGACGAGAAGAAAAAAAAGCGGACCGGATCCTTGAGCTTCCAGATCCGGTCCGCCCCTTGAGAACGGGAGAAGAACCGCCTCATCCCTTTCCGAGGCTCTTTTCTACCTCGAGAATCTTGAGGGTGGTCTTGATCACCGTATCGGGATTGAGGGAGATGGAATCGATTCCCATCCGGACCAGGGCTTCGGCAATTTCCGGGAAATCGCTCGGAGCCTGACCGCAGATCCCCGAATAGACCCGGTTTCGCTTCGACCCTTCGACCGCCATGCGGATGAAGGCCTGGACCCCCTCGTCCCGTTCGTCGAAGGACTCCGCCAGGATTTCCGAATCCCGGTCGACCCCCAGGGTCAGCTGGGTGAGGTCGTTCGATCCGATGGAGAAGCCGTCGAAATACTTGGCAAACTCGTCGATCAGGATGACGTTGTTGGGAATCTCGCACATCACGAAGACCTCGAGGCCGTTCACCCCGCGCTTCAGTCCGTTCTTCTCCAGGACCTCGATCACACCCCGGGCCTCCTTGAGCGTCCGGCAGAAGGGGATCATGATCCGGACATTGGTCAGCCCCATCACATCCCTCACCCGACGGATCGCCTGGCACTCCAGGGCAAACCCTTCCTCGTAACGGGGGCTGATGTAGCGGGAGGCTCCGCGGAATCCGAGCATCGGATTCTCCTCATGGGGCTCGAAGGGGGCCCCGCCGATGAGGCTTGCGTATTCGTTGCTCTTGAAGTCGCTCATGCGGACGGTGACGGGCTTGGGATAGAAGCCGGCCGCGATGGTCCCGATGCCGAAGGCCAGCTTCTCGACGAAGTAGTCCTTCATGTCCCTGTACCCTGCCGTCATCGATTCGATTTCGGCCAGGATCTTCGGATCGGAGATCTTTTCCGGATGGACCAGGGCCATCGGATGGATCTTGATGAAGCCGTTGATGATGAACTCCATGCGCGCCAGTCCCACCCCGTCGTTGGGGATGAAGGAGAGGCCGAAGGCCTGGTCCGGGTCGCCCAGGTTCATCATGATTTTTGTCTTCGGACGAGCGAAGGCGTCAAGCTGGGTCCGGTCCACATGAAACTTCAGAAGCCCCTCGTAGACCATCCCGGTATCGCCCTGGGCACAGGAGACGGTCGCCTCCTGGCCGGAAGTGAGGGCATCGATGGCTCCCTCGGCTCCGACCACAGCGGGGATGCCGAGTTCGCGGCTCACGATGGCGGCATGGCAGGTACGCCCCCCCCGGCTCGTGATGATGGCGGCCGCCGTTTTCATGACCGGCTCCCAGTCGGGCGTCGTCGTCTCGGCCACCAGGATTTCGCCGGGCTTGAACTCACGGATATGCCGGAGATCCCGGATGACATGGACCTTGCCGGAGGCGATCCGCTGTCCGACCGCCTTGCCCCGGAGAAGAACCCGGCTCTTCTCGTCTAGGGTGTAGGCCTCAAGGAAGTCCGTCTTGTTCTTCTGGGATTCGACGGTCTCAGGCCGGGCCTGGACGAGAAAGAGCTCTCCGGAGACCCCGTCCTTGGCCCATTCCATGTCCATAGGCCGGTCCACCCCGGCCTTGCGGGTATAGTGGTCCTCGACCTTGATGGCATAGTCCGCCAATGTCAGGATCTCGTCATCGGAGAGGCAGAAGGTCTGGGCCTCTTCCGCCGTAACCCGCTCATTCGCCACCGTCACCTTGGCATTCCCGCTGGCATAGACCATCCGGAACTGCTTCTTGCCCAGGTTCTTGCGGATGATGGCCCGGTGGCCGGTCTTGAAGGTCTGCTTGTAGACGTAGAACTCGTCGGGGTCGACATTTCCCTGGACGACATTCTCCCCCAGCCCATAGGCTCCGGTGATGAAGACCACATCCCGGAATCCCGTCTCGGTGTCCAGGGTGAAGAGGACGCCCGAGGAACCCTTGTCGGAGCGGACCATTTTCATCACGCAGATGGAGAGGGCAATGGAAAAATGGTCAAAGCCATGGTCGACGCGGTAGGAGATGGCCCGGTCGGTGTAGAGCGAGGCAAAGCACTTGAGACAGGCCTCCCGAAGCTGCTGGAGGCCGCGAATGTTGAGGTAGGTGTCCTGCTGTCCCGCAAAAGAGGCCGTGGGAAGGTCCTCGGCCGTGGCGGAGCTTCGGACCGCCACGTCCGGAGAATCCCCATATTCCTTGCCCAGAAGACCGTAGGCCTCTTCGATCTCGGACCACATCTCGGGAGGAATGCTGACTCCCAGGATCAGGTCCCGCGCCATCTTTCCCCGGCGTTCGAGGTCGGCAATATTGTGGCGGTCGAGACCGTTCAAGGTCTCCTTGAGGGTCTCCATGATACCGCCCTTTTTGAGGAGATCCCAGTAGGCGTCCGCCGTAATGGCAAACCCGTTGGGAACCTTCACACCCTGAGGAACCAGTTCCTGGTACATCTCCCCCAGGGAGGCGTTTTTCCCCCCCACGAGGGGAATGTCCGTGAGCATGATCTCGTTGAAGAATCGGATATAGCGCATGTTGTCCCTTTCTTGTAGTCCGTCCGGAATTCCGGCTCTCCCGGCCCCTCCGAAAAGGGCTGGCGGACAGGAACCCCCGGCTCACAATGATCGTTTGAGGCGAATCAGACGGGTCCCCACACCCTGGCCATGTCACCTTGGAATGCCCCATCTTACCAAATCCGGGAGGATGTTCAAAGGAGAACCCGGGAAAGCCATCCCGGTCCGGGGCAGGATCAAGGATTGGAGAAGGGTTCGTAGGATCTCGGAGCCGCGTAGTTTTCGTAGAGGGCCCACAGGATCATGACCAGGATGATCATTCCCCAGGCCAGGATGAACCAGCGATAGAGGCGGCTTCGCGAAGAACCGGCCACCGGAACCGGCGGCCGTCGAAAGGGGGGCAGAAGCAGGAATCGCCGGATGGTCTCGTAGAGCGAGACATCCCGTACGGAGTCCCGGGAGACCGAAAGCAGAAGTTCCCCTTCCGGGAGACGGACCACGTCGAAGCGGTAGTCCCCCGGATGATCCCGGATTCCCGCCTCGTCAAGGGGAACGAGGCGGTCAGGGATGCCCGGATGTCTCACTACAAGCTCCTTTGGGCGGATTTCAAGGAAGGCGACGGGGGATCTTCGCATCTCGAGGACCACGTAGAGGGTTCCCAACGCCAGAAGGGAGCCCAGGGAGGCCGGCACAAGAAAGACCCAGTGGATCAGCATGAGGCGGGTCACCGTAAAAAGACCCAGAGAGAGGACGGCCAGGGCCAGCACACTGCGCGTGAGCCACAGGGAGGCGCCCGTGGGAGGGCCCCCGAAAATCTTCAGAACCCAGGGAGCCGGAGAACCCGTCTGCCAGGGCAGGGACAGGTTGTCCGGCGTATCGGGAAATTCATTTTCCATGAAACCATCTTCCGGAAAAATCCTCCTCCGGTCAACCCGATCTTCGAAAGGAGTGCAATCTCCATTCTCCTCTCCGGTCAGGAACCCGCCCCGGACAGGAGGGGCAGGAGACCTTCCGTCACGACCCGGTCGCCGTCCCGGAAATCTCCACGGACCTCGACATCAGGCCCCAGACGGCCGAAAACCTTCACCGGAAGCAGGGAGGGGGGAGCGCCGTTTCTGACCAGAAAGACCGCCGTTTCCCTGTTCTTCATCCGGACGACGGATCGTTCCGGAACCAGAACCAGCTGAGATCCGGCCCCGCTTTCGACGGGGACCCGGATCCGGACCCAGGAATCCGGCCGGAAGAGTCCCCGAGGGTTGTCGATGGCGATCCGGAGAGGAATGGTCCTCGTCCGGGGATCGATGAAGGGAGCGATCCGGAGAATCCGGCCCGTCCCCGAACTCTTCCCCTCGTGGAGGGAGAACACCTCGACCATTTCCCCCGGGCGGATCCCCCTCTCCTCCCCCGGATAAAGGAAGGCCTGGATCCAGAGCCGGGAGAGGTCGGAGACCTCGAAGAGCAGATCTCCCTTCCGGACCTGGGCCCCTTCGGCGGGGCCCAGGCGGATGAGCGTCCCGGAAAGGGGCGACCTGACTTCGTAGCGGTCCACAGGCCTCCGGGTCTCTTCGAGCCGCTCGATTTCCTGGCGAGAGGCTCCGAGCAGCCGGAGCTTTTGTTCGGCCAGGATCCGGATTCCCCCTCCATGGTCCCGCGATTTCCGCCCCGGATTGTCGAGAACGCTCGCCAGTTCCGATTCGGCGCTCAAAAAGTCTGGACTCTTGAGGACCATGACCGTCTCCCCCCGGGCAACCCGGTCTCCGGCAAAAACCCGGATCGAGACCACCGAGAGGGCGGGAATACGGGCCATCACCTGGGCCGAGGCGGCCGGATCATAGGCGACCTGGCCCAAAAGTGTCCGAATGAGGGGCCCCGGCGCCCTTTTGACCGGCACGGTGGAAATCCGGGAGGAGACGGCCGGAGGAGAGGAGGGCCTCCGCTCCCTGTGACATCCGGCCAGGACAAAAATCGCCATCAGCACACAGAGGAGTCGGGTCATTCCAGGGTCCTTTCGAAGGATGGGGCAAACCAGGCGGTCCCGAGAACCGGCAAAAGAAAAACGGAGGACAGAAGGGAGCCCGAAAGACCTCCCAGGACCGCGATCGAAAATGAGCGCTCCATGTCGAGGCCGGCTCCCGTCGCCACGGCAAGCGGGAGAAGGGCCATGGCATTGGCCAGATGCGTCATGAGAAGGGGGACGATCCGGTCGGAGAGGGCCTGGACGAAACGCTCCCGGCAATCCCCCGTGGCCATAAGGGCCCGGTCGAGTACCAGCAGGCCGTTCTCGGCCGATATTCCGGCCACCAGGACGAGTCCTACGAAGGAGGAGAGGTTCAGGGAATGGTGAAAGACGACAAGGGCCAGGAGCGCCATGTCCACGGAGAGAAAGACTCCGGCCAGAAGAAGAAAGGGAGGGGCAAGGCGCCGGACCAGGGCAAAGATCACCCCTGTCACCAGGAGGACAGCGAAAAGGAGGGCCAGGGTCAGGTCGCTGAAGCTTTTTTTCTGCCAGGTGGCGTAGCCCCCCAGGTCAACCCAGACGGATGGGGGAAGGGAGAGGGATGAAAGGGCGTGTTTGATCCGGGCGGAGACCGTCCCGAGGTCGGATCCCGCGAGTCGCCCCGACACCGAAATGACCGGAGCCAGGTTCAGATCGTCAAGTTCGGAACGTTCCGGCTCTTCCGACCATCGGGTGATCCGGGAGAGGGGAATCAGGCCGGTCGGAGTCTCGACGGGAAAATGGCGGATCCCTTCGAGGGTCCGAAAGGGCTCGGGCGATTCCAGGACCCGGACAGGCCGGGGAATCTCTCCCTCCATGACCGTCGTCACCGGACGCCCCCAGAGTCCAGTCCTCAACGCATCGATGACCTGTCGGGGCGTCAGATGGTAGGAGGCGGCCAGTTCGTTGTCGATGTGAATGCGGGAGGCCGGAGGAACGGGTCGTTCCTCCCGGGCCACATCGACCACACCCGGAACTCCCTGCAAAAGTTTGAGCACCCCGGGGACGGCCTCTTCCATGCGGCTCCGGTCCGAGCCATGGATCCTTACAACGACCGGGGCTTCCGTCCCGATCAGGTCGTTTAGCATGTCCTCGAGAATTTGGGGAAAGTCCACCGAAAGCTCCGGCTCGGTTTCCCGGACGAAACTCCTGACCTGGTCGATGACCTGGAAGACCGTCCGGCGGCGGTGGTCCGAGAGGCGGACGATGATATCTCCCTTCGTCGGCTCGGTGATGTAGAACCCCATTTCCGCCCCCAGTCTCCGGGAGGTCGAGATCACCTCGGGAAGGGTGTGCAGGAATTTTTCGATGCGGGAGAAGGCACGGTCGCTGTCGGCCAGGGAGGTTCCCGGAGGGGCGTGGATATCGATCAGAAACGCCCCCTCGTCCATTCGAGGCATGAAGTTCGTCGCCAGATCATGGCGC
>JAKAWK010000064.1:0-4806 GCA_021827365.1 Nitrospirota bacterium | reverse complement strand
AAAGAAAAGCAAAAGAGCCGCAAGCACTCCCCCTCTCGGCAGACGAAAGACCCGTCCGAGAAAGCGCCTGGCATAGGGGTGATTCGCGCTTTCCCTCTCCGTCCCCAAAAATGACGGGGTCACGAAGAGGTTGACGGCAAGGGAGAGGAGAAGGAGGACAAGGAGCGTCAGGGCCAGCGGCATGAAAAAGGCGCCGGCCAGTCCCCCGAGACCGAAAAGGGGAACAAGGACGACCAGGGAGGCCAGCGAGGAAAAGAGAAAGGGACGCAGGAGAGCAGGAAGCCGGGAGCCCGCTTCGAGGACAACGACGAAGTCGTCGATGACCAGCCCTGTCCCGGCCGCCAGCCCTCCCAGCGTCAGAAGATTGATCGACTGGTGGAAGAGGGAGAGGAGCCCCAGGGCCAGGACAAGGATCATCGGAACGAAGGTGGCCACCAGGACAAACGGGCGGACTCTCCGGAGGAAGAGCAGGATCACGCCAAAGGCGGCTCCGATTCCAAGCGCCAGGGCCACCGAAACATGGAAGATCGCCTGGCCGATCACATGGCCCTGGTCGTAGGTCACCCGGCTTTCGACCCCCGGCGGCAGGAGGTGGTCGTAGGTCCTCTTTCCGGACTCGATCCGGCTGACCACGGCAAGGGCGTTTTCCCTGTGGGCCCGAAAGACGTTGAGAAGGACCGCCGGTTTTCCGAAGGCACTGACCCTGACCATGCGGTCCGCAGGGCGGATGCCGTAGCGGACCCTGGCCACCTGGGAAAGGGGAAGCGGGGCCGGTCCGGCTCCGGAGAGAAAGACCCGCCGGACCGTGTCGAGCCCTGACAGGGCATTGTGGACCTCGAGCAGGAGGATCTGGTGGTATTCCGAAAGGCGGCCCACCACCCCGATCCGGTTATGGTCGGAAAGGGAGGCCAGGACATCCTGCATCTTCTTGCCGGCGCTGGCCAGTTCGTAGGGATTGACCTCGACGTGGACCTCCCGTCCCTGTCCCCCCACGATCTCGACCTTCCAGACACCCGGGACGTTGACGAGGAAAGGGAGAAGCCGGTAACGGGCCAGGTCGGTCAGCTCGGACAAGGAGTGCGTGGAACTTGTGAGGGCGATCTGATAGACGGGGGTATCGGCCGAGATCATCCGGATGGCCCGGGTTCGGCTTCCGGCTGGCAAATCGGGCAAAACACGCCCAAGCGCCTGGTTGATCCGGGAGAGGGCCAGAACCATGGGGGTCGTCCATGAAAAGCGGACAAAGAACTCGGAGGATCCCCGGGAGGTCCGGGAGCGGACCTCCCGGACGCCGGTCACCCCCCGGAGGGCCATGGAGACCGGGCGTGTGACCCTCACCTCCATCTGGGAAAAGGGGAGATCCCGCGTCGACACGATCACCGAGATTCTGGGAAAATCGATGGAGGGATAGAGGGCGACCGGGAGGGTCAAAGCCCTCGCACCGGCGAGAACGGTCAGGATCAGGAGAATCAGAAGTGCGGTCAGACGATTTCGCCTGAGAAAGCGGAGCATTCGATCCGCGCCGTTTCCGTGGGTCATCGTCGGGATGATCGCAGGGGATTGGGAGGGCTCATGAGCTCCATGTTAACGAGAGTAACGGAAATTGACAATCAAGACAGGATACCCCTTTGGCCAGAAGGGGGAATCACCGGTTGAGCGGGCCAGGAGCTTTGAGGACAGTTCCCTTCAGGCCGGCTGCTCCACCTCATTATGCGACAGAGCTCTTGAAGATCTGGCCTTCGACAATGTCCTGCGGAGGAGGACCGGCTTTTTTTTCACCTTGGCCGTCATGGTCCGGGAGGGCTCAAAATTCGCCCAGACTTCCACGATTCCCTTTCCGAAACGGTCCTCGTTCCTGGCAAGGGCGGGGGTCTCGATAAGAATGGAGGAACGGACCGTCGTCTTTCCCCCTCCGACCTCATCGGGGGCGACGGAGACACAATCTCCCGGATGAAGATCAGTCAGGCTCCGGGGCTCCGGATCGCCTGTGACGACCATGGCACTTCTGAGCCGGCCGGGATCGCTCTGAAAGAGCGCCTTGACACTCCCGAGAGACAGGATCCGGCCGGTCGGAGCCTGGCACAGGGGACGACCCGACCTAGAGAGCCGGGTCTCCCGAATGAGAAGCGCCACCCTGCGGCGTCCCGGGTGATGCAGAACCTTCATCACCACCCCCCCGACGATCTTTCTCACGACATGTCGCGACTGATCCCCCTCTTCCTCGATCGCCATCACAGCCCCTGTCTCAGTGCTCTGACAGGCCGCCAGGGCCATTCCCAGACTTACGAGAAGCCCTGAAAAAAACCTTCGACCGAATCTTATGTCATATCCCATGGCGAACCTCCCGGACCGGAGTTCTCTTCAGAAAACATTGACTTTCCCAACTCATTCTTTGCAATAAGGATGCCATGGCTTGTATGACGAGATTCCAGGCCCTATTCCCCCCATCCATCGGAGAAAGGTAAGACAAAATAAACCAAATAAACGACATTTATGTTCATAATTTATCAAAATTGGATGACATAGAAGCATTTCTGATTTTCGCAGACCAACCGGAAACTCGCGAAAGGCTCGATATCCCGATGGGATGGGAGAGCCGTCTCCTTCCGTCTTCTCTATTTCGGATGCAGGAAAAGGAACGGGGAGACGATTTTTCACGGAACCTGTCCGGCCGGATCCTTCTCCTCCTCGGGAAAAAGAGTTTCTTTCCGGTTGCCGTTCGGTTATAATCCCTCTCTTGAGTACGTTGGGTCCCATCGTCTAGTGGCCTAGGACGCTGGCCTCTCACGCCGGAAACACGGGTTCGAACCCCGTTGGGACCACCAACAGACGCCAGGGAATTCCGTGACCTCTTTTCTCCCCACATCCATCCAGTCCTTTCTCTTCGATTTCGACGGAACGCTTGCCGATTCCTTTCTCCCTATTCGCCAATCCTTCAACCACATGCTTCGCCATTTTGGCCATACCCGGGAGCTGTCGGCCGAGGAATCCCTGACTCTTGTGGGGGGGCCTCTTGAAGATTCAGTGGCACGCCTTCTTCCGCAGGGACAGGTCGTAGCGGGAACGTCGGTCTTTCGCGCCCATTATGAAACAATCTATCTGGACCTGACCCGTCCCATGCCGGGAGCCACGAACCTCCTCAGGACGATATCCAAAAGAGGACTCCCCCAGGGCGTTGTCACCAACAAGCTTGGAAAATCCGCCCGGGAGCTTGTCCGTCATCTCGGCTGGGACCGGCTTCTCCCCCTCTGTCTCGGAGAAGGCGACGGACTGCCTCTCAAGCCGGACCCCGCCATGATCCTCGCGGCCTCAGAGGCCATGGGAATCGAGCCTGAGAACCTTCTTTTCGTGGGAGACTCCCCCTTCGATTTCACCGCGGCCCGCAAGGCCGGAAGCCGGATCTGTCTTTTGACGACAGGAACCCACCGCAAAAACGAACTCGCCTTACTTGAGCCGGATCTCCTCTTCGACAGCCTCGATGAACTTGAAGTCTGGATCAGGGAACCTGGTAGGGGCCGGTAAAGCCGGGGGTCATGACGGGGAAAGGCGAGCCTCCCATGATGGAGGTCTCCGGAACCCAGGTATGAAGGGACAGGACGTCAAGGGTCACGAGACGCAGGGTCCGGCCGCTGTCGGTGAGGGCCGGCCTTTTCATGCGACGGACCGTTCCGATAACCGTGATCCGCTGTCCGTCCCTCAGGGCAGAAGGGTCGACAGGATAGGGGAAGATCAGAAGAAAGAGTCCGGAGGTCGTATCTGGAGCCTCCGGCCTGAGAAACCGGTCCAACGGAGCCGGTTCGAGCTGGACATAGGCCCGGGTGGTCCGGTTGTCGAGGTGGACGGTTCGTCCTCCGACGACGACCTTCTCGCCTTGGAGATTGCGGTAATTGTGCAGGATGGCGCTGTAGGTGAGTGTCGTGTCGGTTCCGGAAAGCTGACGCTGGGTAAATGTCGGGGGATTGAACACATCACATCCTCCTGTCACCAGAAGGACGGGGAGCAGTGCGAGAAGGAGCTTCACGAGCCGCCCCCTCCCGAGTCCGGTCATTTTTTCCACCAGTCCAGGTTTCCGGTAATGACATATTTTCTGAAAAGATCAAAAATGATGAATCCCAGGAAGCCGAACTCGAGGATTGTGAAAATCCGGAAAAAAATTCCGAGAATTTTCGCCCTCCTGGGAGTAAAATCGAGGGAATCAGGGTCGCCTCCCCCGGAATCCGGCTTTTTTCCCCCGCTGTCATTGTCCAAAAATCACCTCCCCTTGCATCATGTGGGATCGGCCATTCCCAAAAGATTCTGGTTCAGAGCCCCCAGCCAGTACACCCTTCGGTTGGCATCTGGCAACATGACGAGATCAATCCTGCGATGGTTGAAGGAAAAGCTGAAATCGACCTCACCGGGTATACCAAAGCGGGAGGACCCCCCCGTATAGTAGGGAACCTGGACCTGGAAATCAGAGACGACCGATCCGGCTTCGTTAATTCTTCCGGCCAGGGCCACGGTCTCGGAAGCCCGGTCGAAGCCGACCTTCCCTTCAAAGGCAAAGGGACCGTCCACAAGCAGACTTCCGGCCAGAGCCATCCGGTAGTTTTTCGCCGGATAGCGATAGAAGGGCTTGGGGTAGGGAAGGAAGATTCCCACTCCCCGCGTGTGGTCCGACCTAAGCTCAAAGAGCCCCGAATCGCCCCTTCCTATTATTTTAAGTTCCTGACCTTTTCCTTTCAACCAAAGGGTGGCCCGAAGGTTCCCGAAAAAGTCCGGAGGCGACACCCCCCGCAAAAGGTCCTTTCTCTGGACAACGCCGTT
>JAKAWK010000063.1 GCA_021827365.1 Nitrospirota bacterium | reverse complement strand
TGACGGGATCGCGACCCGGCTGAATCTCCCCCCGGACCGGATTCCCAGGACAGTGTCCGTGTATGGTAACACGTCTTCGGCCTCTCTGGGGATCACTCTGGGGGACTTTCTCGACAAATCCCCGGACCCCGCTCCGGGCCCCCTGGTTCTGGGGGCCATCGGGGGCGGGATCACCTGGGGAGTGGGCCTCCTCGATCGGGTCTGAAGGGGATTTTGAAAAAGAGGGAGGGAGTCACAGGACCGGAAAAAGACCGGTCTTGCCAAAATCCGTTCCCTTCCCAAGAAGGGACTCCTCGGGGGCCCTGAACAAGGCATTGGAAAAACAGTCCCTGAAATTCAGCCGGCCTTTTGGCTCATTCCTTCCCGTCTTCCTTCTCTCCCCCCTCCCACATGCGGATCTTTCTGTGAAGGGAGGTCCGGTCGACACCCAGACGGGCGGAGGCCCTGGCAATATTTCCCCCGCACCGCGCCAGGACCTCCATGACGTAGCTTCGCTCGAAGCGGTCCCGGGCTTCCCTTAAGGGAAGCTCCGGCTGAGGGACGGCCTCCGGGGCCAAATCCGGAAGACTTCCGGGGAGCATCCCGCGAAGGTCCCCCTCCTCCACCACCGGCCCCGGAACCAGGATAAGGAGCCTCTCGACAAGATTCTTGAGCTCCCGGACATTGCCCGGCCAGGAATGGGCGCCAAGGCGCAAAAGGGCTCCCGGGGAAAACTCCTTGGGCCGGTGGCCCGAATCCCTGGAGAGAAGACGGACGAAATGCTCGACAAGCCCGGGAATGTCCTCCCGATGGTCCCGGAGGGGGGGAACCGGAACCTGGACCACATTGAGGCGGTAGTAGAGATCCTCCCGGAAGAGGCGGGAGGCGATCATTTCGGAAAGGTTCCGGTTGGAGGCGGAGACCACCCGCACGTCGAGCGGAATGGAGTGGCTCCCCCCGACCCGGACCACCGCCCTTTCCTGGAGGACCCTCAGGAGTTTGGCCTGGGTCCCAAGGGCCATGTCCCCCACCTCGTCGAGGAAAAGCGTTCCTCCCGAGGCCTGCTCGAACTTTCCCTTCCGGAGCGAAAGGGCCCCCGTGAAGGCCCCCCGTTCGTGACCGAAGAGCTCGCTTTCGATCAATGTTTCGGGGATGGCGGCGCAGTTTATGTCCACGAAGGGGCCGTTGGCCCGCGGGGAGGCCCGGTGAATGGCCCGGGCCACCAGCTCCTTTCCGGTGCCGTTTTCCCCCGAGACCAGCACCCACCCTTCGGTGGGAGCCACCCGGGCGATGAGCTCGCGAAGCCTCTCCATCGCGGGGGACTGGCCCACCAGCTCCGACTGGACCGTGATCCGCTCCCGGAGATCCCGGTTCTCCCGTTCGAGGGCCCTCCGCCTCAGGGCGTTGCCGGCCACGGTCAGCACCCGGTCGAGGGAGAAGGGCTTCTCGATGTAGTCGAAGGCTCCGGATTTCAAGGCCCGGACAGCCGTTTCGATGGTTCCGTGGCCGCTCATCACCACCACCGCCGGGGGGTCGGGATCCTTCAGGATCTCTTCCAGGAAACTGATCCCGTCCTCCTTGCCCAGCCAGACGTCGAGCAGGATGAGATCCGGAGGATCACTGTCCAGGATCGCCCGGGCCTCTCCCCGGGATCCCGCCACCGAGACCCTGTAGCCTTCGTCCTCGAGAACCGAGGAGAGGGTCTTCCGGAGGGCGGCTTCATCATCCGTCACAAGAATGTGGTCCACTCACGCCTCCCTTCGGTGCGCCGCCCTCTCGGCCGGCGGGGCCGGTTCGGGAACGGGAAGTTCGATGGTGAAAACCGCCCCCGAGGGAGAGGCGGGGGCATGGGTGATCGTCCCCCTGTGCTCGCTCACGATTCTCTGGACGATGGCGAGTCCGAGGCCCATCCCTGCGTCGCGGGTCGAAAAGTAGGGAAGGAAGATCCGGTCGACCGCCTCCGGGGGAATTCCCGGACCGCTGTCCTCGACCTGGATCCGAAGGGTGCTCCGGCCGAAATCGTGGGTGACGACGATCCGGATCAGGCCCTCTCCCTTCATCGCGGAGATGGCGTTTTCGAAAAGGTTCGAAAAGACCCGTCTCAGGGCCTGGGGGTCGATCCAGATGTCGGGGGGGTTGCGGTCGATCTCCACCTCGAACTCGACCCCCCGGTGGGCCGAGCGGTAGAGGACGACGCTTTCGAGAAGGACCGGTTCGACCGAGGCCAGGACCGGACGGCTTTCCGGAAGACGGGCGAAGGTCGAGAATTCGTCGACCAGGTGCTTGATCCCGGCGACCTCCGAGATGATCGTCTGGATCGACTCCTCGAAGACACGGGCGAGGTCGGAGGCATTTTCGGAAAACTTCCGCCGGAGACGCTCCGCCGCCAGCTGGATCGGGGTCAGGGGATTCTTGATCTCGTGGGCGATCCGCTGGGCCACCTCCCGCCAGGCCAGCGCCTTCTGGGCATTTAAAAGTGTGGTCACGTCGTCGAAGACGACGACGGCCCCCGCCCCCGGGTCCTCGAACCGGTTGTAGCGCATCCGGAAGGTCTGGGGAGGTTCCGTCCCCACCGTCACCTCCTCCTCGACGTGGAGCCCCCCCGAGAGGAGTATCCGGTCGATCCAGCCATCGAAGGTGTGGAAGGCGGGATGGATGACCTCACCCAACGGCCTACCCAGGACGAAGGAACGGGGAATTCCCAGGATTTCCTCTGCCGAGCGGTTGAAGGTGGTGACGATCTTCTCCCGGTTTAAGGAAAAGACCCCAGTTCCGATGTGTTCGAGCACCTTTTCCATGTACTCCCGCCGGTGGGACAGCTCCCGGTTGGTATTGGTGAGGGTCTCGCTTGAAAGGGCAAGGTCCGAGGTCATCTGGTTGAAGGACTCCACCAGGGCCCCGAACTCCTCCTCCCCCGTTAAAGGAACCCGGACGGACAGGTTTCCCCGGGCCACCTCGTCGGTGGCCTTTTCCAGCGCCAGGAGGGGACGGGTGATCCGGCGGGCCAGAAAGAGCCCGAACCAGATGGCCCCGAAGATGATCATCAGGGTGATCATGAAAAAGACCAGGAGATAGGACTGGCGGATGGGATTACGGAACTGGCGGAGCTCCCTGTAGTCCGAAAAGGCGTGGGTCAGGGTGGCGAGCTTTCGGGAGAAGGCCTCCGGAACGAAGGCGTCCACCACCAGGACGGCAGGACTCTCTGGTCCTTCAAGCGGAACCGGATAGAAGCCCCGGACAAGATCCCCCACTCCCGTATGGGTGACCCGGCTCTTCCCGGTTCCTGCCACCGATCCGAGTTCACTGGCCGTGGGAGCGTCGAGAAGGCGCACATTGAGATCGACCGCCCGGGCGATGAGGGTCGGAGCTCCGGGAGCCGTCCTGTAGAGCTCGAGACCGGAGAGGCCAAGCTCCCGCTTTTTCTTCTTGAGAAAGTCGCGGAGGCTTTCTCCCTCCTGGCTGTCCCGGGCCACAAGAAGGTCGGAGAGGACCCGGGCGGTCCGTAAGGTGTCGCGCCGGATCTCGCGATAATACTCCCGGGAGACGGAGGCCGAGGCCCGGAGGGAATCTGAGACGGGAAAGCTGAACCACCGCTGGACCGAGGTGTTCAAAAATCCCGAGGCCACGATGAAGAGAAGGAGGGAGGGGATCAGGACCATGAGGAGGAAGGAGCCGATCAGTCGCGCCTGGAATCCTCCCCCGAACCCTGATCCGGACCGGTTCCAGTAGACCTTTGCTACATTCCGGAGAAGGACATAGAGAAGGAGGACGGCGAGAACCACATCGATGTTGAAGAGGAAGACGACGATCACCCGGGCCATGAGGTTCGATCCTCCGGGACGGGCCGCGTGCTGGTACTCGAGACCGGTCACCAGAAGAAGGGCCAGAAGGATCGTACCGACCAGGACGGGGAGGGAGGAGAAGAGGCTCCGGGGGAAGCCCCCCGTCTTGTTTCCTCCGGAGGAGCGTTCGGGGCCCATGGGTCAGGAGACCCCCGCAATGTGGCCGAGACCGGTGAGAAAGGGTCCCCAGTCCTCGGGACGCCGGGGGAGCGGAACCACCCCGGAGGCGGTGAGGGTGAAGGCCCCCATGAGTCCTCCCCGGCCCGTCTCCCGGACCCGCACCCGGGCCTCGGGGGCGGGTCCTGTGAGACTGGCCCAGAGCCTCCCCCGGATCCGCGACTCTCCGATTGTCACCTCCACCGGCCGGGCCTCAATCAGGCCGGGGACCATGGAAAGGATCACCCGGAGGTCGCGAAGATTTCGTCCTCCCACGGAAATTTCCTGCGAGGTGACGACCGCCCGGGCCCGGAGACGGTTGATGGGGCCATGGAGATAGCTCCGGAAGGCGAGCCGGCCCCCCGGGAGGGGGGTCCCCCCGGCAAGGAGGGGGGCCAGGGAACGGAGGTCGACGGTTCCCCGCACGAAGAGGCTGGCCAGGGGCTCCGTGCCGAAAGAGAGGAGCTGGCCCTGGACGGACAGACCCCCTCCCGGGGACCGGGTCCGGATCTCAAGGTCCGGAACTCCTCCTTCCGCAAAGGTCGCCGTGGCACGAAGGGAAGAGGAGGAGAGGCTCCGGCCGGAGACCTCCGCCTCAAGGCGCCCCTTGGGAACCTCGAGACGGAAGCGGTTCATGAAGAGGTTCGGCCGGAGAAGGGCCCGGTCGGCGTGGAGAGTCATCCCCAGCCCCCGAAAGGGGAGCCTCAGGGAGAGATCACTCCGGACAAGAGAGATGCGTCGGATGGTCGCCCCTCCGGAAAAGCCGGCAGGATGGACGCCGGCCACCCACCTGGCGAGAAAGTCCCGGTAATTGTCCCGGGGACCAAAGGAGACCGCCTGGATGTGGCCCTCCTCCACCCTGAGGGAATCGAGGGCGATGACGCGGTTCAGGAGGGAGAGGAGGTCGACCCGGGCCGAGATCCTTCGGATCTGGACCAGGGGCGGGACCGCCTGGGGGGGGCCGGAGCCCGAGAGAGGACAGGACATTTGAAGATCGGTCACCTCGAGGGAGCGCCCCGCCCAGTGGATCGCAAGCCCCCCCGAAGAAACGGCGCAACCGAAGGCCTGTCCCAGGCCGGATTCCAGTCGGGTCTTGAGGGAACGCGCAAGAAGCCGTGTTCCTCCGAGCACCAGGAGGAGAAGAAGGGGCAGAAGAAGCAGAAGTCCCAGGCGCCATCCCCTCAAGGGGCCGCGCCTCCCGGTCGGGCGATATCACGCTGCCGGACGAAGAACATCTTGGTCTGGTAGAGAATGTCGTTCATGTAATCCCGGTCCTCCGCGGTCATGGATTCGGCTACCGAAGTCGACACGAAATCGAGAAGGTCGATGTAGAGCCGGGCGGCCTCCATGTTCGCCGCGCCTCCCGGCCGTCCCGTGGCCGGATCGACCCCCAGGGCATGGACCGCCATCGCCCCCAGGATTGCCGGAATGTGGCCCAGGCGGGGAGGTTCCTTCTCCCCCGCTCCGGGCTCCGGGGGAAGCTCCGCCAGGAGGCCGTTCCTTGCACGGGCCGCGGCATAGAGGTCGATCAGGTCGAGATAGAACCGGGCCTCCGCGGGGCTGAAGCGTTCATCGGGAAGACCGGTGGCCGGATCGACAAAAAGATGGGAGGCCACCATTCCGGAAAGGAGGGCGAGGAGCCGACCCTCGCGGGCCTCCTCCGCCCTCTGCCGGAGGCTTTTTTCCGATTCGTTCTCCGACAGGGGCTCCTCCCCGGCGGTTTTGGCCTCCGGAGGCCGTGACTCCGTGCGAGGCTCCTCCCGGACGGCCTCCTCGTCGAACCGCATGCGCCGATCGTTTATAATGAGGGAGGGTTCGGACTCCGGGTTTTGCTGGTCGCTCATGGTCATCCTTTCGAAGGGCTTGGCCCGTGCACACATTCTGGAAGGTTTTTCTCCCCCTGCTGGTCGCCATCGATCCGCCGGGGGTGCTCTCACTTTTCTTCAGTCTAACACAAGGCATGGAGGGGGCCCAAAAAAGAAGGACGGCCATGACGGCGGTCCTGACCGCCTTCCTGACCGTCCTCTTCTTCGACATCTTCGGAACTTCGCTCCTGGACTTTCTGGGCCTCTCCCTCTGGGACTTCACTTTAGCCGGAGGCCTTCTTCTCCTGGTCCTCTCGGTGGCCGACCTTCTCAAAAATCAGGATCCCAAGGAGGCGGGACGGCCTTCGCTCCTGACCGGCCCCATCGGGGCCGTCCCCCTCGGCATCCCGATCATCGCAGGTCCCGCGACCCTCACCACCTCGCTCATCTTCTCGAAGACCGTCTCCCTCCCCTGGGCTCTTCTGGCCCTGGGGGTCAACATGCTTCTCCTCTTCGGGATCCTTCTCATGGCGGACCGGATCACCCGGATCCTGGGGCAGACCCTCTCCTCCGCCGTTGGGAAGATCTTCTCCCTCCTCCTCGCCGCCATCGCCATCCACCTGATCCACCGGGGAATCAACGGCCTCATGGGCATCCCGGGGAGCTAGGGAGTGATACGGCCCTTTAAATAGGAGTTCACGGAGCCGGAGGCCTTCCGGACCAGCCCTTCTCCCCCGCCCGGAGAAGAATCAGTCAGGACATTTTTCGGGGGGAACCCGCCTGTCTCCTCCCTTGAGGACTGACAGGCTTCCTCCGGCATGCAGGCAGACCCGGATCCATGGCCCCCCCTCTCATAGCAAGGATCCGGTCGAAGTTTCTAGGAGGAGGGGGTCCCGCCCCCAGGCTCGGTATCCTTCTTCAAAAACCGGCCCAATCCGCTTCCTCCCAGGATAGTCGCAACGCCGATCCCGTATTTTTCCGGATCAAATCGCGCATTGTTGTGGATCAGGTCATAGCCCGCAAATCCCACCATCCCCACCATGGCGAGAAGCGTCAGAACGGAGATCAGCTCGAAGGTTTCGTTGTCGCGTTCCGTCAGGATGTTTTTCAGGATCTTTACCATCTTCCACTCTCCCTGGAGGGGAGGATCCCGAAGCTCGGGATCCTCTATTGTCCGGGCTGTCCGGGCGGGGGGATCCGGATTCCTCCCCGTCTTTTCCGAAAGGTCTCCAGTTGATGAACCACATGAACGGCTCCATCGCCTTCCGTCTGGAGATTCAACTGGTTGGACAATTCGATCAGGCTCTTTTGAAAGGGGGTATAGGACTCCGGCCCGGGGGAGGAAGGGGGAAGGGAAGAGGAATAAAGGGACGCACTCCCGTCGGCATATTCGGAGAGATCGGGCATCTCCTCCTGGCTTCGGAGAACTCCGGCGGCGAAATGATGGTCGAAGGTAAGGGCTGAGGCATCCCTTCTGGTCAGGAAGCGCGGAAGGCCGAAGAGCTTTTTCACAGTGGCAAGAAGGGAGGTGTGGTCGTAGACGGCATGGTCGATCATCCCCTTTCCCACAAGCGGTGAGACAAGGATCGCCGGAACCCGCACGCCCAGACGGTCGAAGCCGAACGGCGGCTGGTCGGTCGAAACCCGGCGGTCCGGATTGATCGCCGACGGAGGGGGCAGGTGGTCGAAATACCCCCCATGCTCGTCGTAAAGAACGACCAGAAGAGTCTGGCAAAAGAGCCCAAAGTTCGACCTAAGCGCCTCATAGACCGTCGCGATCAAACGTTCCCCCTCCCGGACATCATGGGGAGGGTGCTGGTCATTGGCCTTCTGTCCGATCCCCTCGAAGTAGCGGGGTTCGATAAAGGAATAGGCCGGGAGGGATCCCTCCCCGGCATCCGAGAGAAAGGCCCCGAAATCCTTGAACTGGTCCAGGCGTGAATGGAGGTTGGTCAAGGCGAGGGACTGGGGAAAATCATGATAGTAAATGCTCCATGTGAGATTCTTGTCCGAGAGATTTTCATAGATCGTGCGCATGCCATAGGTCGAGAAGCCCAGTTCGTCCTTGACGGCCGACAGACTTGTGGGACTGTTTGTATGGCCGTTGGAGGTGGCGGCATGGACGAAAAATCGGTTGGGCCAGGTCGGACCCGGAACCGAGGCGAACCAGTGGTCGCAGAGGACAAACTCCCTGGCGAGAGTGCTGAGTACGGGCAGCTGTTTCGACGGGTCGAAGCAATTCATGATGGATTTTCCCACCGCCATCCCCACCGGAATCCCGTTGGAGTCCGGCACGCCGGAATAACTCAGGACGAAGCCGTCATTTCTGGGAAAGGAGGGCGAGGGAGGGGGGGTCTGGCCAAAAATCTGGACATTCACATCCGGATATTCGTGCGCCGGATCGGGATTCGTCACATATCCGTCCGTCCCGGACATTTTGCCCACCAGGACCTGTTCGACGGGACCCTGGTCGGACAGGGCGGGGTCGGTCGGATTGGATTCGGTCCCCGAAAGCCCTTCGACATCGGGGTTCTGATCCTTGAGAAAGCCCAGCATATGGTCGAAGGATCGGTTTTCGAGCATCAAGACGACAATGTGACGGACCCCATTCGATGACCCCATGCCAGCCCTCCTTCTTTTCCAGTCTCTTTATGTGCAAAATCTCCGGAGCTGTCCGGAAGAAGCTTACCGGGCCGCGATTCCGGACACTTCCGTGCAGAATGTCGAATAAAGTCCGAGATAGGTCCGGGTCCTTTGGTCGATCCGGACGTCGTAGAGAAGGGTGGCGCCCCCTGCTCTCTTCAGGGCGTCCTGGAGGGCCGCGTCGATCCCCCCGTCCCCCGTGGCGACCAGTCCCAGGACATTCGAGGAACAGGCCTCCCCCCGGGCGGGACCGATGAGCGTGATCCGGGTGAGGTCGAGATCGCCGTGAACCCAGGGGCGGGGATAGGACTCTCCCCGGACGACCTGGGTGTACAGAAGGCCATAAGGCTGCATGGCGCACCCGGTCAGGCCCGCGAAGAACAAAAGGAAAAGGACAGCCGATTTCTCCATACGGATTCCCCTCCCCCGGTCAAAGTCCCGGCTCTCCCCTCTCCGGAAAAGAGTCACAAAATTTCCCGGGTCAGGTGCTCCCTCAAGAAAACCGGTCAATCTCTTCATCCCGACCCTTTTCGTGGATCGTCATCGGCCAGGATCCTTTCGGCCGGACGCATGAGGGCTCCCGCAAACTCGGCGATCTGGTAGCGGCGACCGGCCACCAGTTCGGATCGAACGGGAGGGACCGGGACAAGCAAATCGGGGGATTTTCCCATCGGGTCATGAAGCCAAACGGCACGGACCCCCAGCGCCGAAATCTGCAACAGGGATATTTCGTAGGAATCCTTGGCGATCGCAGGATCTCGGCCCAATGCGAGGATTTCCTTCTGGACCTCGAAGGCCGAAGGATGGGAAGTCAGGGATGAAAATCTGTGATGGCTCCCGGTCCGGTCCACGGATATCTCCGCAGCGACCACCTCTCCGTCGCTTACGAGCGTGTGCCGCCAGGAAGAGAGGGTTGCAGCCCGAAGGTCGGTCCTCGCGGCCGAGGAGAGGTCAGAGAGGCCCAAGGTATAAACCCTGTAGGACAGGGCCGGAGACAGAGGGGCGGGGCCAGAGGGACCGGCGAGCCTTAGGGCGAGATTCGGGGCAATTTTCGTCAATGCGGACCTCTTCGCGATCGCGGGAAGGACAGCCTGAAGGGCGG
Source organism: Nitrospirota bacterium (assembly GCA_021827365.1). GTDB lineage: Bacteria > Nitrospirota > Leptospirillia > Leptospirillales > Leptospirillaceae > UBA4572. The sequence continues at coordinate 4,903 of JAKAWK010000063.1, read as the reverse complement.
CGATCGATTCCGCAGGGGCGGGAGGAATGATGAGCGGCATAGGGGTTCTCCTTCCTTCTCTACCTCACGTTTTCGTGAAATAGGTATTCGTCCATGTCCCGTTCCCCTGGTAGCCTTGTCCCGGCTGGACACTTGTCAATGTTTCATAGGTGACCATCGAATCCCCCCAGATGGGGTCGGTGACCATGATCCAGTCATTTTCCACACAGCCGTCAACTCCATTGATTCCGTTGACGCCAATGAAATGGCCTCCTCCGCCAGACCACCCGATCCTTAGGCAGGGAGGAGTCCCCGAGTTGAGCGCATCCACAAGATCCTGATAGGTTCCCTGTCCTTTTTCCGATGACAGACAGCCCACATACTGGAGGGCCTGGTCCAGGTAACCGGTCTGGTTGCAGTTGTTCGATCCGGGGTTTGCGCAGCAGTCTGTCCGGTTCAGTTGCTGATCGACGACTTCACACTGGGTCACAGTTCCCGATGGAGCATAAAAAAGGGCGATGCTTGTCGAAACAGCCGCCCAGCACCATTCGCTCTCCAGTTGGGATTGAACCTCGAAGGGCAGAACGATTTCCAGCGGATCAACCGCCTCGTATCCCGCCACAAAGCGTGGGCGGTATCCTTTGGCCTGGAATCTGTCGAACATCAATTGATAGGTGGAAGAAGGCATTCCGGCAGAGGAAAACCAGGGAGCGCCTGTTGGCTGTTCCCACAATGCCGCATAATAATCCTTGCCCCCGAACGAATATCCGCTCACGCAGACCAGACGGTATCCCTGGGAGGCTAACACGGCTGCCTGCGTCAGAAAGTCGCATGCCGACATGCGGTGGCGGGCCTGCCAGGATCCTCCCGATGATTGGTCCCAGATCGCCGCATACATGTCCACTCCGTTTACCACATAACCGGAGACCCATCGCAACCGGTATCCCTGAGAGACGAGCTGATTGAAGGTATTCTGATAGGTGGCGGCATCCATGGCGTGACGGGCTTGCCAGGCCGGCCCGCCCGACTGGTCCCAGAAGGCCGCATACAGATCCTGCCCTCCGACCCCGTAGCCGCTGACAAATTGAAGACGATAGCCTTCCCCGACAAGCTGGTTGAAAGTGGCCTGGTACTGGGTTGCCGTCAGGCCGTGACGGGCCTGCCAGGCCGGCCCGCCCGACTGGTCCCAGATCGCGGCGTAGAGGGGCTGTCCGTTTGATTCGTAACCGCTCACACATCGCAACCTGTACCCCTGGGAAACCAGCGTGTCGAAGGTCGTTTGATAGTCGGACGGCGTCATCCCGTGACGGGCTTGCCAGGCAGGTCCGGGGGAATTGTCCCAGATGGCGGCATAGAGATCTTCAGCCATTTTTCCCTCCATTCGTGAACAGGATCGATGTGACAGCCTTTGAGGGCTTCATGCCAGGATCGCACAAAACCTTCCTTCCACGGGGGCGACGGCAATCAGGTCCCTTTCCAGGGGAATAGTCATACATAGAGGCAGTTCCAGTCCGCCTTGCTCGACCCTTCGGAAACCGTATTTCCCGAATCATCGGTCATGTTCACCGGCTTAGCCTGGTCGGCCCCCGTCCCTCCGGTTGCAGAACACGCCAGTCCATTTGAGAACGAGACCTGGCCATATTCCGGAAGGGTCGCAAGAGAGCCATTGATTTGTGGCCGTTCCAGGATCCATTCCGCGCAATTTCCTTGAAGGGTCGTCCCGGTGGGGGCCTGGAACGACAGGGTCGTCGACTGGCCCGTAATCAGGTTTGAAAGAGTGGCCAGTCCCTGCCCTAAATTGTTCTGAATACCCAGATATTGCACGCTGACGGCCACCGTGTCCCCCGGACGGATCGGGAAATTCGTGATTTCGATCCAATTATCCGGAAACCATTCGTACCAGGCGAAATATTCGGTGGTGAGGTTCCAGTTATTCAGGGAAACATGCTGGGCCGTACCGGCCTGGAGGACATCCCCCGAATTCCAGCCGTCTATCCCGACCCAGGCCACCGACCACCACTCCCCATTTCCAGAAGAGGGATTGGGCCAGCCGGGCGGGGCGACACTGGGAACCGTCCATTCCCCATAAACGAAGTCGAAAGGCCCTCCGTTGAACAGAACCCCCCCGCTCCAGTTGGGGGAGGTGTCCGTTGCGGAGCCTTTGGCCGGAGGCCTGTAGAGACTGCGTTTTACCTCGGGACGAGGCTTCAGGACAGGAACAACCATCTGGTGGGCCCGAGAGAGAATGCGGTCCCATATCTGGGCCCCTTTGGGAAATTTCACCGGATCGGGCCGCGCCGGAATCCCGTACTTCATCAGGTCTGACAATGTCGCTTTGCGGGGATCAAAACCCGGGGGCGGAGGTTCCACCGTCTTGACCCCCGCAAGATTGGTCGGGATCAATCTGAGATTTCGTCCCATGACTTGTCGCTGGCTGACTGTGTCCATGATTGTCTCCTTTTTACCTCGTCAAGATAAGAATGCGCCGATTGTCCCATCGACCCGCTCGACTCCCCAACCAACAGGCGGCTGCCGGTTCAGAAGACCCGGCGTTCAAAGACAGGATCCCGGTCGATCGGGATGACCCAAAGCTAGGGTAACAATCTCCCTATAATCTCTCCTCCCTATAGTCTCTCACGATCCCCCAAGGTCGCCACAAACCGGCGTCATTGACGGGGATGGCCTCCCCGTAGACCCGAAATTTCCCCTCATGAAAGGAAAGGACTCGATTTAATCGGGAACCTGGTCGGAGCACTCCTTTGCGATCTATTCCAGATCTTTTCTGTTCCTTATTGTCCTGCCTCCCGGTCGTCCCGGGACCCTTCTCCTCCCTTCCGGAATTTCCGTAGGGATAGGAAATCGTGCTTCCCCCGGAGGTCGTCTCTCCCGTCAAGAGGCCATTGAGAATGATCGTGGCTCCGGGGTCGGTGGTAAAGACCGTGGTGTAGCTCTTCGGGGCCGACTCCCACCCCGTTCCGCAGGAGACCCCCTTTCCGGCCATGCTCCTGTTGCAGATATACTGCACATTGCTGGCGCTGTGTCCGTAGTTGTCCGAGATGGAAAAATTCGATTGGGAGAAGGCGACGGCACTGCTCCCGCCCCCTTGTCCATTCCCGCTGCTTTGCGCAAGGTCCGACCCGGAAAGATCCAGTGTCACCTGAAACAGGAGCGGCATATTGGCGGGGGCCTGGTTTCCGACCCTCAGGGTGTCCGTCCAGAATTCCTCGTTGACACCGGACGCCCCAATGCTCCCGTCGGCCTTGGAGACGACGGAAAGATGCAGGTCTCCCATGCCGGCCGTCCCGGTCGTGGTGGTCGAGGCGCTGGACGTGACGTTGGTTCCCGGCAAGGTGGATGTGGCGGATTCGCCGAGAGAATGCGTGAGTGTTGTCAGCCCAGAATCGACGCCCCCACAGGTGGGTCCATTGGGGGAACACCACTCGGAGGATTTTCCCCCGGCGGTCGCTCCTTCGAGGATCATGACTCCGTAATCGTAGACCGTAGCCCCGGCATCATCTGGGGAAACTCCTAAAAGGAGGGCCAGAAAACCCATGCCCATGGCTGTCCGGAAGACTTTCCCTGAATTTGTCAGACTCGGACAAGACCCCATGACATCCTCCTTGGACTAGAGACATTTATTGGGAAACAGGACGGAGGCGGCTCCCGGGGTCCTCTGTCCGGCCCGCTCCCAAGCTCATCGGACTCCCGGTCAATCCGGATTTTCCTTCCGACTCCCGGTTCCTCCTCTTGGCCCTTTTTCTCGCAGGTCCCCAAACTCTATTCCTTCGAATATCGTCCTTTCGCCTCGATAGCTTCCCTGAGGTCCCGGGCCAGGTGTCGCCTCAAATCCTCCTCCTTCAGGCTCTGGACCATGTCCAGAAGAACCCGAAGAAGGGCGCCGTCTTCGTCGAGGCTTCCGGGGGAGGGACAAGCGATTGCCGCCTCCGACCACTCCCGGACCGTCCAGAGCTTTTCATGCAAGGCGTTTCCGGGGGATTTCATCTCCTCTCCTGCCGGTCTGGGCCTCCGGAGGGAAAAAGCCTCCTTGGGCCAAATGCCAGAACGCCGAGACAACCCGACAGGAAAAGGAGTGCCGAGGGAGGTTCGGGAGTTGCCGAAATTCCGCCGGCCCCTCCGGACTGTCCCGAATAGATCGTTCCGCTGGCCGAGGTGTAGAAGGCTCCCGGGGTCAGGGGCGTCAGGGTGACCAGGGCGGTGTCCAAAAACAGGGCCTCCGCAGAGGAGGATCCGGTCACGACACACGGGTTGGTCGAAGAAGGGAGGCAGCCGGTTATCGCCTGGACCATCCCCTGGGAAGAGACATCCAATGACAGATAGTCCTGCACCTTAAGGGTCTCTCCGGAATAGGCGGTCAGGACCGAGGAAAACGTTGTGGGGGTGGGAGAGGCTCCCGGGCAGGTCGCATCGTTTTTTCCGGGGACGCTCGCCACGCAGACAAACTGCTGGTTTTCTATTGCCGGTGATTGTCCATAAACATCCGGAGTGATCGAGAGGGTCGATGTGACGTTGGCGTAGGACTGCTCTCCCCCGGTGACCGTGAGGGGTCCGGCGGTGGCCGATACCGAACCGGTCAGGCCAAGAGAAACGCCAAAGGAAAGCGGAATGCCTACCGGGCCACCGATCGTCACCGAGTCCACCCATTCGGCCCAACTCCCGGCGGTCGCCCCGCCTGAACCCGAAGCCGAGGATGTTGACGAAAGATGGATCGCTCCCATAGTGATATTTCCGGTATTGCCGGATGTCCCGCTTCCATAGATATTTTGATAGTTATCTCCCGACAGGGACTCCGTCTGGGAATGATTCGCGCTCGTTTTTCCGTTGAAACTGCCCCCTGCCCCATAGCAGGCTTCGATCGATCCCGCGCTGCAATATCCGGCCGAAGCCGTGGTGTTTCCCCCGGTGA
>JAKAWK010000062.1 GCA_021827365.1 Nitrospirota bacterium | reverse complement strand
CCGGTTCGTCCTCACATAGACCGCCGGATAATGGAGGACCTGGGGAATGGCCACGTCGACCGCTCCGGGAACGTTTCGCACGATCTGACGGATCTTCCGGGCAATCCGGTCGGAGGTTTCAAGATCCCGGCCCTCGACCTGGATGTCGATGGGGGCCGAGAGTCCGAAATCCAGGACCTGGCTGATGATGTCGGGAGGCTTGAACCAGAAGGAGAGCTCAGGGTAGCGGGGATAGAGGGTCTGCCGTATCTTCTTCTGGTAGCCGAAGATCGAGTGGTGGCGGGGCTTGAGGGAGATCAGGAAGTCCGCGTCTCCCGGGCCGATGCTGTCCGTCTGGAAGAAGGCCAGGTTGTAGTAGACCGGAAGGCCGATATTGACGTCGATCGAATCGATCTCCCCCGGCGGAATGATCTTGCGGATCTCCCGTTCGACCTCCCGGGCATACTGGTCGGTCACCTCGATCCGGGAGCCGATGGGGGCCCGCATGTGGAGGGCCAGAAGCCCCGCGTCGGTCTCGGGGAAGAAGTCGAGTCCCACTATGGAAAGAAGAAGGAGGAAGAGGGCGATCACAATGAGGGAGAGCCCCATTGTCCTGCCGGGATGGGCGACAGCCCCTGCCAGGAGATTTTTGTAACGGTCCCGGAGGGAGTCGAATCCCCGCTGGAAGCCGGAGGAGGAATTCTCCCCGTGGGAGGCCGTTTGCCGGTGGAGCATCATGGAGAGGGTGACGACCATGGTCCGGGAGAGGACGTAGGAGGCCAGCATGGCGAAGACCACGGCATAGGCGAGGGGGGTATAAAGAAACTGGGAGACCCCCCGGAGGAGGATCACCGGGAAGAAGACGATGATGATGGCCATCGTTCCCACGAAGGCCGGAACCGCCACCTGGTTTGCCCCGTCCCAGACGGCCCGGAGGGGCTCGGAGGAGAGGGTGCGGTTCCGCTCGATGTTCTCGATGGCCACGGTTGCGTCGTCGACCAGCATCCCGATGGCCAGGGCGAGCCCTCCCAGGGTCATGATGTTCAAGGACTGGTGGAAGAGCTTGAGAAAAAAAAGTGCCGTCAGGATCGAGAGAGGGATGGAGAGGAAGACGATGAAGGAGGAGCGGAGGTCCCGAAGAAAGAGGTAGATCATGAGAGAGACCAGGACCGTGCCGATTCCGGCCTCCTTGAGCACGTCGAGAAGGGCATTCTTGACGAAGACCGACTGGTCGAAGACGAGCTTCAGATTGATGCCCGGGGGGGAGAAGGCCTGGATCATCGGAAGCAGGGCCCTCACCTTCGAGATGACTGCCAGGGTCGAGGCGTCGGCGTGCTTGTAGAGGGCGAGATAGGTGGAGCGGTGTCCGTTCACGCGGACGATGTTCTCCTGGACAGCATATCCGTCGTGGACCGTGGCGACATCCCGGAGCCGGACGATGCGCCCCTGGATCTCCCGGACGGGAAGAAGCCCCAGCCCCTTGAGGGTCGAGGGGCTCCCGTTGATCATGATGTCGATCTCCTGGGTGCCGATCTTCGCGGTGCCGGCGGGGACGATGATGTTCGAGCTGGTCAGGGTCTGGACGATGTCGTTGGGAGAGAGGCCGTACCCATAGAGCCGGTCGGGGTTGATGTCGACCATGACCTGCCGCATCTTGCCGCCGAAGGGGGCGGGGGTAGAGAGCCCCTGAATGGTGAAGAGGCGGACCCGGATGAAGTTCAGGCCGTAATCATAGAGCTTCTGCTCCGAGACGGTCCGGCTTCCGATCTCAAGTTCGGCGATAGGGACATTGCTGGCGTTGTACTGGATTATATTGGGGGGAACGGTCCCCGGAGGGGCGATCCGGAGCAGGGTCTCGGAGACGGCGTTGATCTGGGCGATGGCGCCGGCGATGCTTTGGCCCTGGTGGAAGTAGACCTTGATCAGCCCGGTTCCGTTGATCGACTCCGATTCGATGCGGCTGATGCCGTTCACGGTCGTCGAATAGGCCCGTTCGGCGATCAGGACGATCCGCTCCTCCATGTCGAGAGCGGAAAGTCCGGGATAGTTCCAGACCACGTTCACCACGGGGATGTCGATCACCGGAAAGATGTCGAGCTTCATCCGGAAGAAGGCCAGGGTCCCGGCGATGAAGATGACGGCCGAAAGCACGAAAACGCTGTAGGGCCGCTTCATGGCGATGCGTACGAGCCACATATCCCGAGGAGTTCCTTGTCATGCTAAAGGCGGGGGAACCGGGGCTCACCCCTCCGTTAATTGATTGATCAAATAATGGAGCAGGCAATACCGGATCATTCTACACCTGCCAGGAAGCGAGGTCTATATTTTTCCCCTGTTTAAGAGCGGAGAAAAGACTTCGTTTCCTGGCCCTTTGCCTTTACTGACGGCTGTTGCGGTCGTTTCCGAGCCAGGCGGTGATAAAGGTCTTGATAGCCTTCTCGTCGAATTGATCCAGCATCTCGAGCCTCGTCCAGGCGGTCAGGGCAATCCGGTTCTTTTTGATCGTCGGATTGGGGGCGATCAGGACGGCCTTGCCCATCTCCATCGCCATCTGGGGATTGTAGGTGTCGAAGGAGCGGGAGATCTCCGTGAGCTTTTTCACAAGGGAGGGACAGGTGCAGTTGTACTGGATCAGGACATTGCCGTGCTCCAGGAGATGGGCCTGGATTGCGTTGGAAAGCGGCGTCTTCGAGATGTAGCCGTCGGCGAAGACCTCTTCGTGGGGGCCTGAGGTGGGAGGATTGCTGTTGTATTTGAAGTCCTTCAGCCGGGATTCGTCCCAGTGGGCATGGCCCTGGGAAGGATAGAAGGTTCCCGGACCAGAGATTGCGGGCTCCGCCTTGGCGGAGGCCGGAGCTCCCGCCGGAGCCTGGGCGGAGACGCTGGAAGACGGGGAAAGGGGAGCCTCGGAGGGGGCATTGGCGGTCTTCTTGACATGGGTGACATAGGCCGCGAAGGTTCCGACGATCAGAAGAACGGCGACCAGGGGCCAGCGGGAGGTGGAGCGTGATGTTTGGTTCAAGGCAGTCTCCGGGATTTTGGGATTGTCAGCCCGGCGGAGGAACTCGCTCCGGAGGGTGAAGTCCGGAGAGGCCGGCAAATCTCTACCAGTTTACAGATCTCACGGAAGAACGGCAATATTCTGGACCCCGATCGAGGTGGGAGAGAGCCCGAAGATCAGGATGGGAGCCGGTCGAAGACGGGGGTCTTCGGGCAGGGCACCGTTCGTCCGCCGGGTCCCAGACCCGCAAAAAGTCGCAGGAGGTGGCGGAGGTAGTCCATCTGGGCCAATGCGGACATCTTGGAGGTTCCGAGATCCCGGGCCCGGAAGCGATAGGGGATCTCGACCACCCGGGCGTAGCACCCCCGGACCAGGACCTCGATCAGGATCTTCCAGCTTCCGGCATCGAAGACGACCCCCTCCAGGACCTCCCGTTTCATCATGAAGACGCCCCCCGTCGGATCCGAGACGGGACGGACCCGGGAAAGAAGGATCCGGGCCAGAAGGCGGGCGACCAGGGAGACGAGCTTTCGGGGAAGGGTGAGACCGCCGTCGGATCCCCCCGGAAGAAAACGGGAAGGAATGACCAGGTCCGCCCCGTCTTCGATCCTTTCCATCATGGCGGGAAGGAGGGAGGGAGGATGCTGGAGGTCGCCGTCCATGACGGCAACAATGGATCCGCGGGCTTCGGAGAACCCCCGGACGATCGCCGTTCCGAGGCCTCGTTCGCCGGTGCGGTGGATCCAGCGGACCGCCGGATTCTCCCGGGCCAGGCGATCGAGAAGAACGGGGGTCTGGTCAGTGCTGTCGTCGATGAAGAGGATCTCGAAGTCCTTCCGGCCCGCTTTTTCCATTTCCCGTAGGACCTCCGATACCAGAAGAGCCGTGTTCTCCCCTTCGTTGTAGGTCGGGACAACAAGTGTCAGCGTCATCAAGAGGAGGAGTCTGGCGGTTTGGAGAGAAGGTCGAGGAAGATCCCGAGGAGAGCCCGGGGGTCCTGGGCCTTCACGAGGATCCCGCTGATCGCCAGTGTCTCAGCCCCGGCCTTCAGAACCTCCCGGGCATTGTCGGGGGTGAGGCCGCCGATGGCTACCCGGGGAAGAGAGGAGATCTCCCGGGTTTCGGCGAGGGCTCCAGGACCCCGGGGCATGACCCCCGTCTCCTTCGTCGTTGTCTGGAAGATCGGACCGACCCCCAGATAGTCGGGGTCCACGGTGAGGGCCCGCATCACTTCGGCCCGGTTGTGGGTCGAGACTCCCAGATGAAAGCCGGACCGGGGCCTTTCAAACCGGACTTCCAGAGCCGAGAGGTCGGTCTGACCCAGGTGGACTCCGTCGGCCCCCGTGAGAATAGCAATATCGGGCCGGTCGTTGATCGTAAAGAGACAACCCGAATCCGCGGTCCATTTCCGGATTTTCAGGGCGAGTTCGAAGAGGGACCTGTCGTCGAGGGCCTTGTCCCGGAGCTGAAACCAGGGGAGGCCGCCGTCCAGAAGATCCCGGAGGTGGCGCTCGAAGAGGGGGAGGTCCGGGAAGTCCTGGGTTCCGGAGAGAAAAAGAAGGCGAGGGAATAAGGTCATCGACCTAGGAGTCTGGGTCGGCGGGTTCCGTGCCGGAGGCCTGGGCGCGCCGCTCCATGAAATGCTCCACGAAGGAGGTGGAATAGCGGCCCGAGCGGAAGGTGGAATCCCGGAGAACCTCGAGATGGAAGGGGATGGTCGTCCGGATTCCCTCGACCCGCATCTCGGTCAGGGCCCGGAGCATGCGGTCCATCGCCTCCTCGCGGTTTCGTCCGGTAGCGATCACCTTGGCCACGAGGCTGTCGTAGTGCGGCGGGATCACGGCCCCCTGGTAGGCCGCGGTATCGACGCGGATCCCCGGGCCTCCCGGAAGGACGAGACGGGTGATGGTGCCGGGAGAGGGGGTAAAGGTCCAGGGATCCTCCGCGTTGATCCGGCATTCGATGGCATGGCCCTCGGGACGGGACGGGGGGGAGGGAATCGGTTCCCCCAGGGCCACCTGGATCTGGGCCTTGACCAGGTCGTAGCGGAAGATCGACTCGGTGACCGGATGCTCGACCTGGATCCGGGTGTTCATCTCGATGAAAAAAAAGCGTTCCTCCGGATCCACGAGAAACTCGACCGTTCCGGCATTCACGTAGTCCGCCGCCTTCGAGGCGGCAATCGCGGCCTGGCTCATGGCCGACCGGAGCGCCGCGGTGATGAAGGGGGAGGGGGCCTCCTCCAGGAGCTTCTGGTGGCGGCGCTGGATCGAGCAGTCCCGCTCCCCGAAGGTCAGGATCTCCCCCTTGCCGTCGCCCAGGACCTGGATCTCGATATGGCGCGGGTTGATGAAGAAGCGCTCGATATAGACCTCCTTGTTCCCGAAGGCCTGGAGGGCCTCCGTCTGGGCGGTCTGGAAGGCATTTGAAAATTCGTCGGGGGAGGTGACAATCCTCATCCCCCTCCCACCTCCTCCCCCGGAGGCCTTGATGATGAGGGGATAACCGATTTCGGAGGCGACATCGAGCCCGTCGGATTCAGAGGAGATGGTGCCGATGCTTCCGGGGACGACGGGAACTCCGGCCTCCCGCATCAGGGCCTTGGCCCGGGCCTTGTCCCCCATGAGGGCGATTGTTTCGGGGGAAGGTCCGATGAAGACGATGCCGGCGGCGTGGCAGATCTCGGCGAAATGGGCGTTTTCGGAGAGGAAACCGTAACCCGGGTGGATGGCGTCGGCCTGGGAGATCTCGGCAGCGCTGATGATGTTGGGGATGTTCCGGTAGCTCCCGTAGCCCTCGGGCGGACCGACGCAGACCGCCTCGTCGGCCATCTGGACATGGAGGGCAGTCCTGTCGGCGGTGGAGTAGATGGCCACCGTGTCAAGGCCGAGATCCCGGCAGGCCCGGATCACCCGGACGGCGATTTCTCCCCGGTTGGCCACCAGAACCTTTCTGAAACGCCGCTTGGCGGGAGGTGTGGCCATCAGGAGGCTTCTTCCGCCTTCGTGTCGATCTCGATGAGGGGCGTTCCGTATTCCACCGGCTGGCCGTTCTCGACCAGAAAGGCCCGGACCGTCCCTTCGACTTCGGATTCGATTTCGTTCATGAGCTTCATGGCCTCGATGATGCAGAGGATCTGTCCTTTGGTGACCGCGCTCCCTATCTCCACATAGGGAGCGGCGTCGGGAGAGGAGGAGCGGTAGAAGGTCCCCACGATGGGGGAGGTGATGATCCGGACCGTCTCCGGACGAAGGAGCTGGGGTGAGAGTGGGGCCGGCGTCCCGCTTCGCGGAAGGGGGATCTCCCCGGCTTCGGAGACGGACTGGAAGGATCCCTGGAAGGGAGAGCGCTGGATCCGGAGACGGGCCCCGTCCCGCTCGAACTCGAAAGAGAGCAGGTTGTGCTCCCGGACGAGTTCCAGAATCTCCCTGATGTCCTCGTTATTCATTCACATTCGTCCTCGCATTTTCGGTGGCCGTCAGTTGGCGGAGCGGACCCGCTCGATGTACTCCGAAGTCCGGGTGTCGACCTTGATCACATCCCCCTCCTGGAGATGGAAGGGAACCTTGACGGTGGCCCCCGTCTCGACCCTGGCCGGCTTGGATCCGCCCGAGGCCGTGTCCCCTTTCCGGGCCGGGTCGGTTTCGACGATGGCCAGCTCGACGAAGGTCGGAAGGTCGATGGTGATGGGTTTGTCCTTGTAGAAGAGAATGCTGACCGGCATCTGCTCCTTCAAAAAAAGGACCCGGTCCCCGAGTTCCTTCTTCGACAGGGTGATCTGTTCGTAGGTATCGGTGTCCATGAAGATGTGGTCCTCGCCCTGGGCATAAAGGAACTGCATGGACTTCTCCTCGACATCGGGAACGTCGAATTTCTCTCCCGAACGGAAGGTCCGTTCGATGACGAGACCCGTCTTCATGTTCTTGAGCTTCGTCCGGACGAAGGCTCCGCCCTTTCCCGGTTTGACATGCTGGAATTCGACGATGAAATATGGTTCCCCGTCAACTTCGAGTCTTGCTCCACCACGAAAATCGCTGGTGACGATAACGGCCATGCGTGCTCCTTGATTTCTCCGGAAAAGTCCGAAGTATTGTTGGTTTTCAGGGTGGCGTCGGGTCCTGCTTTTTTTGTTCGAGGAAGGCGAGGAGTCCCAGGATGCCCAGGCGGTAGACGACGGGACCCAGCCCGCCGATCACCCCCGCGGCGATGTCGCTAATCAGGCTTTTTGTCCGGAATGGCTCCCGACGATAAACATTCGAGAGATGAACCTCAACCACCGGAAGGTTAACGGAGAGAATGGCGTCCCGGATGGCGATGCTGGTGTGGGTATAGGCGCCGAGATTGGCGACGATCCCGGATATTCCTTCGTCAGCGGCCTGGTGGATCCGGTCGATAAGGGCTCCTTCGTGGTTCGACTGGAAAAAGACTGGGGAAAATCCCTCCTCCTGGCCCATCCGGAGGATCTCTTCATGGATTTCCCCGAGGGTCTTCCGGCCATACTGGGCCGGTTCCCGGGTTCCCAGGCGGTTCAGGTTCGGGCCCTGAAGGATCAGGATCCGTGTCACCCTCGGTCGCTCCCACGGGAGGCCCCGATCGCCTGGGAGACCAGAAGGCGGCAGAGTCCCACATTGGCGCCGGGCTTCAAGGCGAGGAAGAGCGCCTCGTTTTTGTTGACGGGGAGTCCATAGAGCACGGCGTGGTCCATCCAGACAACCGTTCCCTGGAGCTCTCCCCAGTTCAGAAGGCGGGTCATGTCGGTGACGGCCCGAACGATCTCCACTCCCTCGGCGGCCAGGATATCGGCCCAGTGGCCGGAATCACTGGCTTCCGCGGACAATCCGTCCAGCGTCATCCGGACAAATCCGATCATCTCCCGACCCATCCGGTCCCGGACCTTGTCGATGATCAGTCCCGTAAGTCCCTCGACAGAGGCTTTCGCCGGGAGGCCAGAAGGAAGGAGAGGCTCGGGGGAGAGGACCGTGGTCTCAGGAGCCATCTCGACCGGGAACTCCTCTTTCTCCGCTGGCTCGGGGGAGTTGACAGGTAGAGCCTCTTCTTGAGGTTCGGGGGCGAAAAGGGATTCGGTTGGGGGAGGAGCCGGTATTGGTTCAGCCTCGGCCACCTCCTCGGGTGCGGATTCGGGAATTTCCTGCAGGGGCTCGGAGATATTCGAGGGGGCTTCGGTCATGCGAAGCATGGTCTTGACGGTTTTGATCTTTTCCGGAAGGGAGGGGCTTTGGGTGTCCCGGTCCAAGGCCGCTTCGTAGACCTCCAGAGCCTCTTCCATGTGTCCCTGGTCGAAGAGTAGGTCTCCCATTGTCTCGGTCTTTGGAAGACCGGAGGCGGAGGTTCCGGCCGCCACGCCCGGCTGAGGTTCGGGGGAGGGGGCTTCTGTCTCGACGGTTTGGGGAGGCCCGGAGGAGATCTCCCCCATCTCGGACAGGACCGGGGAAGGCTCGCCCCTCTCCAGTTCTTTCTTCTGATTTTCCGCGGCTTCGGCAAAGAGTTCGTGGGGCATTTCGACGATTGTCTCCTCCCTGGAGGGCTCCTCGAAAATCTCGGCGGATTCCTTTTCCGGGACGGGGGGGATCGCCTGTGGTGGGGCGACCATTTCCCGGCCCTGGACCTTGGCCAGGACCTCCATCATCTCCGGATCGTTGGGCGACAGGGCCATAGCGGCGTCAGCCATGGCCTTCGCCTCGGAGAAGCGGTCCTTCACGAGATAGAGTTCGGCGAGATTTTTGAGCGCCAGTAGATTGTCGGGGATGGTCCGGTTCACGAATTCGAACTGTTCGATCGCGCGGTCGGCCTCTTTTTCTTCCCGGAGAAGCTTTCCGTAAGCGATGCGGGCGGCCAAGTAATAGGGATAGTACTCCTCGCCGTTCTTGAGGAGCTCTAGGGCTTCCGCCCGGCGACCGGCTTCGATGTAGGCTTCGGCCAGCTGAAGGAAGGATCGGCTTTTCGGATTGGCCTTGATGCGCTCTTCCAGAACCTTCAGTTCATCCTGATTCATACAATCCGCCATGTGGAAGGATGAGAGTCCAGACCAGGAAACCCGTAATCCGAAAATCGAAGGCGGCACTGGAGCCGGTGTCCGGACCTGTCAACCTTCATCCTCCGGCTTTCGGAAGGGGATTCCCGGTCTTGACGGAGCTGGGATGATGTTGGGGAAAGGCCCTCTTCATTGGCCTTCTGTGCACCTAAAACACCACGCAGAGAATCTTTCCGGACCAGGGATCCCAAGTCCGGAGGCTCTTTCCTGACGCAGAGTCGTCCCCAAGGTCGTATCCGCAGCCCCGCAGAATGGGGAACAGTATATCAAGGAAGGGCATAAATTAAAATCCACGATTTGACTCTGTGGCCCCTTCGGGAGCATTCGTGGATTTCCTGGCAGAGCGGGGATGGTGTCCGTTTGAAGAAAGAGATTCTTCCAGGTTGTGTTTTGTTTTCCTCAGGAAAGATTCGGCCATCCCGTAGCCGTGATGGCATCGAGGATCTGTCCGGCAATGACGCTCTTGTCCGCCAGCGGAAGGATCCGGAATTCCCCTGCCGGGGTGATGAGGGTCACCTCGTTTTCCGGAGAGGAAAACCCGATGTCGGAGCGGGAGATATCGTTTGCAACCAGGAGATCCACCCCCTTGTTCCGGCATTTTTCGAGCAGACTGGCCGGATCGAGGGAAGATTCGGCGGCAAAGCCGACCAGAAACTGCCCCGGCTTCTTCATGGCCGAAAGCCCTTTCAGGATGTCGGCATTTTCGAGGAGGGAGAGGGTCCATTCCCGGCCGTCCTTTTTCCTTTTGCCCGCCACCGGATCCTTCGGACGGTAGTCGGAGACGGCCGCCGCCATGATCAGGAGCTGGTGCGAGGGAAAGAGGGAGCGGAGGCGATCTTCCATCTCCCGGGCTGTGGTGACAGGGTGATGGTCCGTGCCGGGGAGGGGGGGCAGAGAGGTCGGTCCCGAGACGACCGTCACCTGGGCCCCCCGGGCGAGGGCGGCCCGGGCCAAGGCCTGGCCCATCCGGCCGGAGGAGCGGTTTCCTATGTAGCGGACGGAGTCCAGGGGTTCGAGCGTGGGCCCCGTGGAGACAAGGACCCGGAGCCCCGAAAGGGAACCATGGGCAGGGGGCGATTTCCAAAGAAGGGGGAGAAGGATCTCGAGAATGCGGTCTACGGAGGCCATCCGGCCAAGGCCAGTTTTTCCGGAGGCCAGGGAGCCGGCTTCGGGAGGGATTTCCCGGATCCCCCGGTCGAGCAGGGTCTTTCTGTGAGTCTGGGAGGCGGGATGCCGGTACATGGCCTCCTCCATCGCGGGAGCGATCAGGACGGGAACCATAGCCGACAGAAGGAGGGTCGACAAAAGATCGTCCGCGAGTCCCAGGGCCATCCTGGCAATGAAATCCGCCGAGGCGGGGGCCACAAGAACGGCATCGGCCCTCTCGAGAAGGGCCAGGTGCGGGACGCGGCCCCGTCCGTCCTGAGGGCGGGCACCGGTTCCAAAGAGCTCCGTTTCGACCGGATGTCCGGAAAAAATCTCCGCCGGCATGAGGGGGAAAAAAGGGAGGGCGTTTCGGGTGGCGACGACATGGACGGAAACTCCCTCCCCGTCAAGCCGACGGATGAGGTCGAGGGACTTGTAGGCGGCAATGCTCCCGGTCACGCCCAGGATAAGGCAGGGAGAGTGCTCCGACAAGGGAATCAGATCTCCTTGTCTTCGTCGAAGCTCTCGTCGTCTCCTGCCTCTGCCGGCTCGGCGGAAAAGGAGGGATCTTCCTGGTAGACGTCGAGGTCGGCCCGGATTGCCTCAGTCGATTCGCGGGCATATCCGCGGGGAGCCGGCAGGTATTCTTCCTGCTTGCGGGCCGCCCTCAGGGCTTCGCGATGCTTCTGCTCTGCCAGGACGGCGGGAGCGCCGGTCAGGAGGTGGACTTTCTTTCCCAAAATCTCCGCCAGACCGATGGTCGTCTCCTTGTGATAGGGCCAGTCCTGGACGGTAGGGTGGCCTTCCATGATCTGACGGGTCCTTTTGGCCGCCGCGATGACGAGCCGGTAATGGCTGTCGATGACGTCGTCGGAATATTCGATGGGCTGGGAAATAAGATCGTTCATGCAATTCTCCGTCTGTACAAGGTTTCGGATCCGGGGATCAGGAGGGAGTTCCGTTGCCCGCAAATCCCGTAAGAAAGGTCTTTTCCATGAAGTCTGTCAGGCCGGTCTTCCGGTAGTGCTCGGACCTGATGATGGCCAGCAGATCGTGGGCAGTCCTGTCGAACTCACGGTTGATCAAAAGGTAATCGTATTCATTATAGCTTTTAATTTCATTTTTTGCGCGCTCAAGTCGCCGCCGGATGGTTTCGGGGGAGTCCTGGGCCCGGCCGGAGAGTCGTTCCCTCAGAACCTCGTAGGAGGGGGGGAGGATGTAGACGGAAATGCTGGGGATGCCGCTATTGCGCATGGTCCGGGCTCCCTGGATGTCGATGTCGACAAGGACGTCCTTTCCCCGAACAAATGAAGCCTCGATCTGGTTTCTCGCCGTCCCGTAGTGGTTTCCGTAAACCTCCGCCGTTTCCAGGAACTCTCCCTGTTTCTTCATGTCGGAAAAGAGCGCCGGCGTGACAAAAAAATAATCCACCCCGTCGACCTCGCCGGGTCTGGGAGAGCGGGTGGTATAGGAGATTGAGTAGGTAATCCAGTCCACCATGGAGGAGACCCGGCGGCAGAGGCTTGTTTTGCCGGCACCCGACGGGGCTGAGACAATGTAGAGCAGGGGGCGTCCCAGATCGGGGGGGACCGAGAACCAGGGCTCTCCGGAGGAGCTTGAGGGAAGAGCCGATTTGCCGCTTGTCGTCTTGTTCAAGAGAGATCCTTGCTGTTCTTGGGTTTGACGGGCCGGGTCATTCAAGGTTCTGGATCTGTTCCCGGAAACTTGACAGGATGTTGCGAATCTCCATTGCCGGCTGGAAGAGCTCGGGGGAGGGTTCCTTCGAAATGAAGGTCGTCAGTTCCCGGTTCATCTCCTGGGCCAGAAAATCCAGGGAACGTCCCAGAAGACCCCCCTTTTCAAGCTCCCTCTCGCTCTGGGCCAGGTGGATATGGAACCGCTTCCACTCCTCCTCGTTGTCTTTCTTGGCGAGATAGAGAAGGGCTTCCTCCTCGAAACGTTTTCCCGGATCCCCTTCGATTTCCCGGAGATAGGACTTCATCCGGTCCAGGAATTTTCGCCGGATCTCCTTCCGGGCGGTCTTCTTCCGTCCTTCGATCAGGTCGGCAAGTCCTCGGATCGAGGAGATGAACTCCTTAAGAAGGTGGGCCAGAGCCTCCCCTTCCCGTTCCCGGGAGTGGACTAGGGCCTCGACGGCTCCGGAAAAATCGGCAATCGCTGTCCCTTCGTCTAGGGGAGGCGACTCGGCAAAGCTGTCCAAGGACAGCAGCTGAAGGATGTGGTCCATCCCGATTTCCCCCGGGAGACCGAGATGGTGATTCAGGAGTGAAAGATTCCGGTAGGCACGGACCCCTTTTTCGAGAAAGGAGTTCAGGTTTTTCCCGGTCCCCTCTGTCCGATGGATGTAGGTGTCGATCCGTCCCCGGGAGAGCCTCAGGGAGAGGGTCTTCCGAAGGGCAGGTTCAAGACCCTCCCATTCCGGAGGAATGCGGAGAACGATCTCGAGGGAGCGGTGGTTGTACGACCTGAGCTGGATCCGGTAGCCGTTGGCTGTCAGAAATTCGGAATATCCGGTCATGCTCGAGATCGGTCCCGAGACCGGTTCAGTCATGAAAAACTCCTCCCGACTCCGGTTTTATGGGGTCCGGACTTCATTCTGTGGAGATGTCCTGTTCCGTCTGCTGGGACTCCGGGATGATCCGTACGAATCGTTCCCTGAGGTCGGATGTCCTGATCCCATGGACCCAGTCGGCCTCCTCCGCCTGCCCTGAGTGCCTGAGTTCGATTTCGTATTCCCCGAGAAGCCGGTTCACCGCCTCGGTGTCGACGGGAAGGAGGCGGGAGAGGACGACCTTCGCCCCCTTGGCGATCCGGCGCCGGATCGCCGCCAGGTCAAAGCCGAATTCGGGCTGGGGCATCAGATAGACCGATCCTCCGGTCATGCCGGCACAGATCCACGGACCCGGATCCCCCAGGACGACGGCCCGGCCATTGGTCATGTATTCGAAGGCGAACCCCTTCAGATTGGCATGGAGCCCCAGGTGGCCCACCCCGTCGTCAACCTTCCCGGTGATGCGGCCACCGATCACGACATCGGCTCCGGAAAGCCTGATGCAGGCCCGGGAATCGCAGTTTCCCTGGATCAGGAAAAGTCCGCCCTGGGCGCCATAGCCCAGGGATTTTCCGACGGATCCGTCGACAAATCCCCCGTCCTGGTTGCGGGCTTTCAGGACCACGATCCTTCCTCCGATCGCCCCTTTCCCCACGCCGTCCTGGGCTCCTCCCGAGACATGGATCGTCATGTTCTCCTTGATGAAGGAGCCCATGCCGTTTCCCGCGATCGACCCTGTCCCGAGGCGGATGTCGACAGGAGGGTGGCTGGGGGAATCACGGTACAGGGTTCCGGAGAGATGGGTCCCGATGTTCCGGTCCTGCGAGGAAACCGAGGTGACATTTAAAACCACGGAATTCGGATGTTTGCGGAGCTCCCGAAAGACCTCTTCGGTGATCTTTTCCGTCATCGTGACGTCCGGGACGCCTCCGATCCCGCAGACTCCCTCGATGTCGAGGCCGTAGGGGAGGGGGTTCAGAAGTGTGGTGAGATCGAGGCGGTCGAAATGGCGCATCTGGGCCAGAAAGCCCGTGTTGCCCACGATAGACTGGGCGTTGTCGACCCCCAGGCTTCCCAGGATTCGTCGGAAGTCTTCGCCCATTCCGCGAAAGAAGTGGACCAGCTGGCGGACGGCAAACTCGTAGTCCCGGGGAACGAAGCGTTTGAGACCATGGCGGGCGGCATCTTCTTCCGTTTCGATCTGGGTCGCGATCCCGACGTGGCAGGTATCCGTCTGGCATTCCCGGCAGATGGTGCACCCAATGGCGACCATGGGCAGGGTTCCGAAGCCTACGCGGTTGGCGCCGAGACACATGAGCTTGACGACATCGACCGCGGACTTGAGCCCGCCGTCTCCCCAGAGCTCGACCTGGTCCCGGAGACCGGCGGAAAGAAGCGCCCGATGAACCTCGGAGACACCGATCTCGACGGGAAGACCGACATATTTGAGGGCATGGAGACGGGCCGCCCCCGTTCCCCCGTCGTATCCGCTGACAGTGATGATGTCGGCCCCGGCCTTTGCGATCCCGATCCCGATCGTTCCCACCCCGGGAATGACCGGGATCTTGACGACTATGCGGGCCTTGGGGTTGGCGCTTTTGAGTTCGGCCACGAGCTGGGCCAGATCCTCGATGGAATAGAGGTCATGGTTGTTGGAGGGAGAGATCAGGTCGACGCCCGGATTCGCGCGACGCGCCCGGGCGATTTTCTGGGAGACCTTGCGGCCGGGAAGATGTCCTCCCTCTCCCGGTTTCGCCCCTTGGC
>JAKAWK010000061.1 GCA_021827365.1 Nitrospirota bacterium | reverse complement strand
GTTGCTGAAACCTACCCTTTCGGAAGAGGAATCCTCCTCCGTTGTGGGTAAATTCGAAAAAATTGTCGTGGAGAGGAACGGAACCGTCCACGCGATCCAACATCTTGGAAAAAAGAAACTGGCTTATGAGCTGAAGAAAGAACGGAAGGCCGAGTATGTTATCCTATACATCGAACTGCCGAATGCCTCCGACGAGCTTGAACTCGAGCGTTCGGCCCGTCTTGATGAAAGGGTGCTCAAGAGCATGATCCTCAAGCGGAAAAAACTTGTCATCCCCCCGACAGAAGGAACTTCCCAACAGGCAACGGGGGCTGATTCTTCCTCAGAGGGTCTTGCTGAGATTGAAGGAGCAGCCATTTGAGCAGCTTCAACAAGGTCATTCTCATGGGAAATCTGACCCGGGATCCGGAGATGCGTGTCACGGGCGGAGGCATGTCCGTCGGGACCTTTACGCTCGCCATCAACAACCGTGTGAGGGGAAACGACGAAAAGGAAGACGTCAGTTTCATCGATTGCGTAGCCTTCGGTAAACAGGCCGACTTTGTCAAGGAATATCTGGGAAAAGGCATGCCGATCCTCCTCGAAGGGCGTCTCCAGCAGAACCGGTGGGAACAGGAAGGGCAAAAGCGCTCGAAAATCGAAGTCATTGTCCAGACTTTGACTTTCGTGGGACCTCCCAAGCGCTCCTCAGGATCCGCTCCTGATTCTTCCCACCGTCAGGAGTCCTATCCGGATCCGGGGGGGGATTTGATTATGGGACAGGGAGAGTCAGACATTCCCTTTTAGAATAAACGGATTCGTCACGTCACCGGGAACCGAATCAACGAAAGGAATTCAGGCATGGCAGGTCAGGCTCGTTCTTTCCAGAGAAAAAAAGTGTGCCGTTTTTGCACAGAAAATCTTCCCATCGATTTCAAGGATCAGGTCACGCTCCATTCCTACCTGACCGAACGTGGAAAAATCCTTCCGCGAAGACTGACAGGGACCTGTTCTCACCATCAGAGAGCGGTCTCAAAGGCGATCAAGCAGGCCAGGAATGTTGCATTTCTTGCCTTTGCCGAGGAAAGCTGACCTGAACGCTCCGTTTCCCGTCGCACCATTTCTTTCGACGGTTTCTTTTTCGACAGCTCTTTACCTCTCCCTGCTTGCCCTGCCGCGAGTCGGAATACTTGTTGCCATGTTTTCCGGTGTTCCCCTTGTGCTGGCCCAGCTCCAATTTCCCACCCAGCTTCTGGGAACAGGGGCCATGGTGACATCGGGCGGGCTCATTTTCCTGCTGGGATCCCTTCTCCATAATCCGATACCCGGTCTTCAGGTTCTGATCTATGTCGGATGGTGCGGGTTGCCGGCTCTTCTCACGGCAGAGTTCCTGCGAAGACAGGTTCGGGTTCTCCCGATGGTTTTTGCCACCTCATTTCAGATTCTTTTTTTTCTGGGTGGGGTTGCCTTTTTCCTCTATATGAAAACCCATGGCCAGATATGGACCGGGATTGCTCAGAGCATCCATGGGGCGGTCGATGTCGTCATGAACACGGCGATCAAAAATTCCCATTCGACCCTAAGCCCCGCCGACCAGGCCCGACTTATTTCCCTCGAACCACTCATCTACAGAACTTTCCTTGATCTTCTTCCCGGACTTTTTGCCAGTTTGGCACTCCTGACGGCCATCACCTTGTGGGCAACGAGTGTCGGGCTTCTTGAAAACCGGCAGATCTCTCCCGGACAACCGGGGATTGATCGATGGGTTCTCCCCGATCATCTTGTTTTTGTCCTGATTGCCTCCATGGCCCTTCTCCTGCTTCCCTCCTTCGAAATGCGTGTTCTGGGAACAAATCTCCTGATGGTCTTCGGAGTCCTCTATGTGGGACAAGGGACAGGAGTTTTGTTAAGCTATGTGAGAAAAAGAAAGCTGGGCGGATGGTTCTGGCTGGTTTCGGGAATCTTCATCCTTATTCAGCCGATGTTTCTCATGATTTTGGGACTGGTCGGCGTCATCGACATTTGGGCGGATTTCCGGGAGCTCAGGGGAAAGCCGACGGGAGGAAACGGATCAGGTGAAAAAGGTCGATATGTGGAAAAGAAAATGGATGACCTGTCTGACGGGGATGGGAGCCATCGCGACTCTTTCCGCACTTTCAGCCTGTGTGAGCTCATCCGGGGCGCCCGTCTCTTGGGGGCATTCCGGGGGAGCGCGTCCCTATGGGGAGAAATTCGGCCAGCCTGATTTTTCCGTCATGGAAGGCCGTGTCGGAATGACGGAGGTCGGACGGGCCTCCTGGTATGGACCTACCTTTTATGGGAAGCGCACCGCAAGTGGGACCATTTTCAGGAAACATGCCTTTACGGCCGCCCACCGGACTCTTCCCCTGGGCACCATGGTCAGGGTGACAAATCTTGCCAATGGCCGCTCCGTTGATGTTCTGGTCAATGATCGGGGTCCCTTTGTCTCCGGCCGGATCATCGATCTCTCCTGGGAGGCGGCCAACAGGCTAGAAATTATTGGCCCCGGAACGGGGCTCGTCAAGCTGACCGTTCTTTCTGTCCCGGGAGGGGGTGGCCATCTCGGGACGGGGTATTACGCCGTGCAGGTGGCCTCCTTTACAAGCTACGACAAGGCGTTGCAGTACAAGGAAAAACTTGGCCGTTACTCCCATATCAGGATCCAGCGGGCCCATTTCGGCAGCCAGCCGGTCTTTCGTGTCCAGGTCGGGCAGTTCTCCAATCCCGGGAAGGCTCGGTCCTTTGCCCGGGAGGTGAAGGCGGAGCTTGGAAATGCCTTTATTGTTCAATCGGAATAAGACCCTTAAACAATTCTCGAAAGGATCAGGAAAATGTCCGAATCAAAGGTCGAAAATCTTGAAAAAAGGCTGACTCTCACCAAGGAAATGCTCCAGAAAAAAAAGGGAGAAGTTTCCATCGAGACCAGAAAGGCGGACGGGGAACTTCGGCGCCTTAAAAAGATCGTCCGGAGAGTTGCCAACAAGAAGAGGAGACTCACCCAGCCTTCCGTTAAAGGTGGCACTCCGAAAGAGAGCTGAAATGTCGATGATCTGGGAATACCGCGTGGCTCCCATCAGCCGGGAACAAGTGGAGAACCAGCTTAATTTTCTGGGCGAGGAAGGATGGGAACTCGTCCAGATCATCGTGATGAACAGCCCGGAGATTCCCTATCAGGGGATCTTCAAAAGGATCAAGGCCTCCCGGTAATCCGTAGGAGGCTATTGGGAGTTTTTGAGAATCAGCCTGCGGGTTTTCTGATCGGCGGTATTTAAAAGCTTGATGGCGTCCTTGTCGAGATGGGCCAGTTTTTCGGAGGCCTGTTCAAGGTCTTGTGAAAGGGCTTCGATGTCGGAGGGCGAAATCCGGCTCCCCGGGGTTCCCTTAAGGTATTTTCTCGCCGAATCTACGGCAATCCGGGCCTCGCCGAAGTTTTGGTCGAGTGTATCGTGAATTGCTGCCTCGATACTGGTTTCTGCCATGTGTAGATCAAGTGAACGATGAAGACGCTGGTAGGACTGGTTGAAATTCTTCCCCTGCAAGTTAAGCTGGGATTTGAGAGAGTCCAGCTGGGACTTGAGGTCATTGACCTTTGCGTTGTCCTGTTTCATTCCTACGGAATAGGCCATGGCAATAGCCAGGATGATGACCATAGCTATCAGAAGATTTTTGATCATTATTTAACCCTTTGAGGTCTGTTTGAGTTTAAGGGGGCCATCACGGATTCCAATTGTATCATGATGGAAAGAGGCTTCCTATGCGATGCGAGATGAGACTTTCATGATGGACGGTCAGGGATGAAAAGGAAAATTCACTGGAATGAAAAAACAGTCGGGATTGTGAGTCTCGGATGCCCGAAAAATGCCTCCGATACCGAACGCATGATCAGCGATCTTTCCGGCAGAGGATATTCGGTTGTTCCCGACTTAGGTGAGGCAGAAATCCTCCTCGTGAATACGTGCAGCTTTGTCACCGATGCAAGGCAGGAGTCGATCGACACCATTCTGGAACTCTCCCGCTACAAGGAGGAAGGAAAGGCAAAATTCCTTGTGGGGGCCGGTTGTCTTGTCTCCCGGTATAGAGATCAGATGGGAACGCTCATCCCCGAAATGGATCTTGCCCTGACTACCTTCGAGGAAGGACGATTGGGAGAGATTCTCGACGAAGTGGGAGGAATCGCCCCAACGACCAAGCCCCTCCTGACATTTCCCTTGGCGGAATCACGCCTGACGCCTCCCCATCGGTCGTATGTTAAGGTGTCGGAGGGATGTGACCATCCCTGTACCTTCTGCTCGATTCCCCTGGCGAGAGGCGGGCAGGTCAGCCGCCCGCAGGAGGATATCCTAGCCGAAATCCGTCACCTCTCCTCCCGCGGAGTGAAGGAGGTCACCCTCATTGCCCAGGACCTGACCCGTTACGGCCACGACCTGGGATTTTCCGAGGGACTGTCGGTCCTTCTCGACCGCATTGATCGCGAAGGGGGTGTTCCCTGGGTGCGGCTCCTCTATGCCTACCCCACCCTGGTCACGGAGACTCTCCTTAAGACGATCCGGGAATCAAAAAATATTCTTCCCTACCTCGACATTCCCCTCCAGCATGTCGATGAAGGGATCCTGGGTGCCATGAAAAGACCGGGCAGCGTCGATTTCATGAAGCGGCTGGTCGACCGGATCCGTGACGCCGTTCCGGGGATTGTTCTGCGGACAACCTTCATCGTGGGCTTCCCCGGTGAGGGGGAAAAAGAGTTCGAATCCCTCCTTCGATTTGTCGAATGGGCCCGGTTCGATCACGTCGGGGTTTTTGCCTTTTCCCGGGAAGAGGGAACGCCCTCCTTTGACCTTCCGGGCCAGGTTCCCCACCGGATCCGGATGCGCCGGCGCAAGGATCTGATGGCCCTCTCCGCAAAAATTGCCCTGGAGAAAAACCGGACCCTCGAAGGAAGTGTCCTGCCAGTTCTGATCGAAGGTCTCTCGGAGCAGTCGGACCTTGTTCTTTCCGGACGCATCAAGGGAATGGCCCCGGACGGGATTGACGGGGAGGTGCTGGTGCTTTCGGGGCAGGGCCGGCCGGGGGACATTGTGGACTGCCGGATCGTCAAGGCCCATCCCTATGACCTCGAGGCATGGGAAATCGGCGTCCCGGAGCCGGGGGAGTAGACAGCCAGAAAGATTCGGGGGTTTTTGAGGGCTAAAATTTCGGAATCTTGTACCCTTGGTGCGAGAGGGGGGACTTGAACCCCCACGGGGTTACCCGCCAGATCCTAAGTCTGGTGCGTCTGCCATTTCGCCACTCTCGCTATGACAGGCTTTCATTCTAGGAGGTTTCGTTTCCTTTGACAATTGCCGGAAGGAAGGGATTCCGACTTTTCCTTCTTCTCTTCTCCCTGGGAAACGGCCTCTTTGCGATCCTTCTCTACGTCCTGACACGTCCATCCCTATCCACTCCCCTTTTCGAATTTCCGCTTCTGGCAAGCCTTCATGCTCTGGTTCTCGGAACCCTCCTTCCGCTTCTTCTTGATGGGCTCTATCGTGACTCCCCCCTTTTTCGGGTGGCCGCCCTCTATGTCTGTATGGGAGAACTGGTCCTGGTGTCAGGATTCCTGACCCTCCCCCGGTCCGAACTCCCTTATGACGGGGGGATCATGGTGACAACGGGACTACTGTTGGCGGCATTTCTCCTGAGGCCCGGTAGCTGGCGGTTCCTTTACTGGATGGCCCTGGGAGGTTCGGCGGGACTTGGCATTCTTCTCGGAGAGGTCCTTTCCCGCCCTACCATCGATCCTATCCCTTTTTCGATGATTGCGGCCCACGGGCTTTTGGGAGCGGAACTGGGCCTCTACCCCCTTTTCTGGATCAGGGAGGATCGTGCGATCAGGGCGAAGCTTCCGGTGATCGCCTTCGTCGGGGCTGTCCTAATTTTTCTCATCCTCGTTCTGAAAGAGACCCTGATCAGAGGATCGATGGGGGCCCTTTTCGTTGGGGTCACGATTCTTGCCGCCACCGGCCTCGGGAGGGAAGGCCGTCTTTTTGGCCTTCTTTTCGTTGGGGCGGCTGCGATCCTCTGGTTTTCAGGAAGTTTTCTTCCCGGAGAGGGAATCTCCCTTCTGGGCCTCCTTCTTCTGGGAGGCTGCTTTGTGGGATTTTTCAGAAATCCCGAGGGTCATGAGGGGGAGCCGGCAGCCAATTGAGATCCGGCCGTGGCCGGAGCCCCTTCGGAAAGCTCGAGACGGTTGTCGATGAGCGTGATCCTGAAAAAGCTTTCCGGAGTCATCGAGGAGGCCTGGATCTCCAGGTTTTTCAGAACGGGAAGGACCATCGCCTGAATTTTCCGGTTCAGCTCGGATACCGTAATCGTCGCCGGATCAACCTGGGAGGTGAAGAAGGCGGGAATTTCGGGGTCCACATCGAGGGTCCCCCTGATCGGATGCCGATCGAGGAAGCGGGAAAGGGTCTCGTAGAGGGTGCGGCGGGAGATGTCTTCGATGTCTGTGTCGCTGTAGGCCGGGAAGGGAACAATCAGGTCGAGGGAGCTCAGTGTTTCCCGGCTGAAGACGGGAAGAAAGGCCAGGCGCCGGTTATTTTCGGAAAGCTTTTCGAGAATCATCTCGACCCTGTTTCCGTGGCGGGCTCTCTCCATTTCGTCTCCGGAAAAGAGCGAAGTCCCAAGGATCAGTGTGCTTTGGGGAGCCGAAAGGGGTTTGCCGCCGGTGTTGATGACTCCTTCGTTCAGGAAGGAAGAGAGGAAATCCCAGGCGGAAGGATGGGCCTGTTCGATATTGTCAAGATAGAAAACGGCCTCTGGCCTTTCCTCGAGAAGGGTCCGGATCCCTTCTGGAACCGGACTCGACTTTGAAGAACCGAGCGGCCTCTGGAGAACCATGCTCGCGAAGAGACGGTCCGCATAAAGCCCCATATCCCGCACCACAAGCCGGCCCTTCCCGGGGTCGAGGTGATGCGCGATGGCCTGGGCCGCTTCCAGCTTTCCCGTTCCTTTCGGGCCGGCAAACAGGAAGGCAGCCCGGATGCCGGAGCCTCCCTTCTTGATGTTGTAGGATCCTGCGTCGAGAATGGAGCGGATTTCCTCCTGCAGATCCCTTCGTCCCGGAAATCCCGGCAGGAACTCCGGTTCCGGCAGAGCCATCTGAAGGACTCCTTTTTCCTCGCCCTCTTGCTCCTCCTGGACCTCTTCCTGGGGGTCCGCCTTGGGGGCATCGAGTTCGGAAAAATCGATCTTGTCGGCAGGAGCTCCTTCAAGAATCCGTCCAAGAGCAAACTCCTCAAGTTCGGAAAAGAGGGACCGTCCCAGCTCGGCCAGGTCAAGAAGGGAGGAAAAACGCCGGGCGATGAAGGGGTCGATCCTGTTGATATCCTCGGCGCCGGCAATAAGCCAGACATTCTTGTCCTCGTTGGTCTGTGCGAGTTCCATAACCTTCTGGTTGTAGATTTCGCCATGGTAGCCGTAATTTGAAAGCTGAACCTTCGGAAAGAGTTCTTCGAGCGGATCCACGAAAACCGTGGAAGGACGGTTTTTCCGGCTCTTCAGAAGAAGCGTCCGGAATTCGGTCCCGTCGAGCTTTTTGTCCTCAGGAATGGTCATGAAGGGGAAGCCTGCCTGCTCTGAGAGCTTCTCGGCGATCATTCGGCGCACCTGGCGGTTACGCCCGATGATCAGGATCGATTCGTGGGACTTCTTTTGTCGATTTGAAAAGAGTTCTTTGGCCCGGTTGACAAGGAGTGGTCCCATCGCCTGGTCTGTGAGCCTCGAGCGGACGATCTCCATAGGGCCGGCCGTCGGGTCCTTCCAGTTCTGGGCCTTTCGACGGATGGAAACATCGATATCGAGCTGCCGGAGAGAACGCCGGAGCTTTCTCGCATAGTCGCTGCTGTGGAGGACCACATCCCGGATATCTTCCGGGGCGAATCCCTCCATGAGGACAGCGAGTTTGCCCATGTCGAACCCTGTGATCATGTCCGGGGTGAGGAGGGGGACATTTCCGGGAAGAATTTCGTTTTTTCTGGCCTCCTCCTGGAGGAATCGGGCCAGAAGGGATTTTCTCATCTCCACATCCGGCAAGGGGACGGGAACGATCCAGTGGATGATGGGGGGAGAGGCGAAGGGTTTCGGAAGATCCTCAAGCTTCTCGACAGAGGCGATCAGAAGATGGCTGCGATTTTTTGCGAGACGGGAGAGAAAGATCTGGATATTGTGAAGCCCTTGGGGATTGGTTTGGGAAGCTTTGGAAATGGTCCGTCCGTAATTTTCGATATAGATGAGCAGGGGAGCAAAGGGTTTGATCTTGAAAAGGAACCCTTTCCAATAATTGTCCAGGGCCGATCCATCTACAGACAGGAGCGGTTCCAGGGACAAATTGTAGAAGGGACGCTTGTACTCTCCCGCAAGAGCCCGGGCAAAAATCGTCCGCCCGATCTGGGATGGTCCCGTCAGAAGAATCCCGTTCTGGACATTTCCGACCGATTTCTGGGCCGTGGCAACCTGGTAGAGAATCTGTGAAAGTTCGGCCTTTATCTCGGGGTTTCCTGCGATCTGACTGAAATCCTCCCCCGGAACCAGAAGTCTGGTTTTTGAAACGGTGACTCCCTCGTCTGCCAGCCCCATTCGGAAAAGAGCGACCAACGAAAGGACCATGGCCCCGACCAGCCATCCCGCCCCTGTCCCCATGCTGATGATCGAGCTGATGGTGGCCGAATGTTTCAGGATGGCTCCAGATATCAGGAAAAACCCTCCATAGATGATCGAGGAGCTCCAGAAATAAATCGCCTTGGGAGCCATTCGGACAGGATTTGGCTTGAAAACGATCTCTCCGTCTGCGTTTTCAGAATGGACCTGGGACGGAATGAGGAGAAAGCAGAGGGCGGAGAGAAGGGTCACTCCCCCGACCGTCCAGAGGGAGAAGGCCAGAGGTTTGTCGGAGGGTCGGAACACGATTCCGGCTCCCAGGGCGGTCAGGGCGATGAAGCTCCATGTTCCCACGAAGGAGACGGAGGGGGGAGGAATTCCATTGGGGCCCCGCTTTTTTTTCCCGGTCCGGTAAGGACGACCGAGATTTTTTCCGATTCCGGCAAGGACGACGGCATGCATGAGAAGGAGAAGAAAGATCACAAGGGAGGACATCAGGGGGATCTGGGCATAAAAGGGATCGATTTCCCGGCGAAAGAAAAGGGAGGCCGAGACCCAGGCGAGTCCGACGATCATGATGATGATCGGTTGAAGCATCAGAGGTTCTCCCTATCGTCCGGACCATCCTTGTTCAGGGTCTCCAGGACCTTTTCTGCAAGGGTCGGGGGAAGCGAACATTTTCGAACGATTTCTTCCGCCGTGGCGGCTCTAAGCCTGTCGACCGATCCGAAGGCCTGGATCATCTGCCTCTCCCGCGATGGTCCGATTCCCGGAATTTCCAGGAGACGGGACTTTGTCAGGGCCTCTTCCCTGATCTTTCGGTGGTAGGTGATGGCGAAACGGTGGGCTTCGTCCCGAATGCGAAGGAGAAGATGGGTCGCCGCCCTGTGCGGGAGAAGAAGCAGGGGTTCCGGAAATTCCTCCGCAACGATCCGCTCTACCTGCCCTGTCCGGGTCCGCTCCTTGGCAAGACCCATGACCTGGAAGGGAGCCGGCTTTCTGTTGATTCGTCCCAGGGCTTGGAGGGAGGCCTTAAGCTGGGGACGACCCCCGTCGATCAGCAAAAGGTCAGGGAGGGGCTGATCATCGAACTGGCGTGCCAGAACTTCGGCAAGCATCCTGAAGTCGTCCTGGCCCTTTCCGTATCGGATCCGGAACCTCCGGTACAGTGATTTTTCCGCAATGCCGTCCACAAAGACAACGAGGGATGCGACAGGGTAGGCATCCCCCGTGTTCGAGATATCCACGCATCCGATGGAACGCGGGGGGGCGGGAAGAGAGAGGAGTTCCCGAACCTCTTCGAGGGTTTTCTGGCGGTCTTCCTGGCTTTTCACCCGTTCCCGAAGCGCCTCTCGGGCATTGTCGATGGCAAGCTCCAGCACGATTTTCCTTTCTCCCCGTTTGGGATGAAACAGGGATACCCGTTCACCTTTCTTTTCGGTCATCCAACCTAAGGACATGAGGGAGGCGGGAGAAAGAGTGTGGGAGAGAAGAATTTCCTTGGGAAGGACAGCAGTTTCTGGGGAATAGTGCTGTTCCAGGAAGGCCACAAGCAGGTCCTCCGGGGAATCCCCCTCAGAGTTCTTGATGTGGGTCTCCCGCCGGCCCGAGACTCTTCCGTTCCTGATCGAAAGGAGCTGGATCTGGACCCAGGGACCTTCGCAGACCAGGGCCACCGCATCGACCGGTTGATGGATCGAAAACTCAACCGTCTGACGCTCGAGAATGGTCCGGATACTTTCGATCTGCCGACGGATTTGGGCGGCCTTTTCAAAGTCGAGGGCCCTGGCGTATCGCTCCATTTCGGCATGGAGATGGTCTTCAAGATCCCGGTTTTTGCCTTCGAGAAAAAGACGGACACCCTCGGCCATCTTTCTGTACTCCTGGGGGGAGACCAGCCCGGCACAGGGTCCGAGACATCGGTGGATCTGATATTCGATGCACGGCCTTTCGATTGTTTTTCCGAGATCCAGTGTGCAGGTGGCGAGGGGAAAGAGCCTCGCGATGGATCTGAGGGTCTCCCGGAGCGCCCCTGGATTGGCATAGGGGCCAAAGTAGAGATCCCCCCCGGGGCGGACGCGGCGTGTCACGGTGAGGCGCGGATAGGTTTCGGACCAGGAAAACCGGAGATAGGGATAGGTCTTGTCATCCCGAAAAAGGACATTGAACCGGGGTCGGTACTTCTTGATCAGAGTGTTTTCGAGAATCAGGGCATCAAGTTCACTCCGGGTCACCAGGGTTTCGATGTTTTGGACCCGGTCCGTCATCTTCCGGATCCGGGGGGAGGCCGGACGTGTCTTCTGGAAGTAGGAGCGGACCCGGTCCTTCAGGCTCTTCGATTTGCCAACATACAGAACCTCGTCATGAGAACCCTTCATAAGATAGACTCCGGGAG
This sequence comes from Nitrospirota bacterium, assembly GCA_021827365.1. Classification (GTDB taxonomy): domain Bacteria; phylum Nitrospirota; class Leptospirillia; order Leptospirillales; family Leptospirillaceae; genus UBA4572. Next base: position 3,490 of record JAKAWK010000061.1, on the reverse strand, counting down.
AGTCGGGAAGCAACCTGAGTTTTTCTTCCAGAGTGGGAGGTAAGGATGGTCTTTTTTCCAAAAATCAGCCTCCGGCAAGGAGCCAGACGATATTGTTGTGGGGAGGGGGGGTCTCTTATAATGGAGGAACGGGCCCATGTCCTTCAGACGTCCGGGTGAGAGTTTCTCCTCAAAGACAGTGTATCATGGAGGAATGTTCCCGAAAATGATTACAAGAAGCGTCAATACGTCTTCCCAAAAGGAGATTTCGATGGAAGGAAATCACGGGCGGGACCCTTCACTCCCCCCCGAGCAGGCAGAAGATCCCGTGGAGGAGGAGCCAATGAAGCGTCATGAGTGGTTCGGTCTTCTCCGATATTTCCTCGGCGGCCTGGGTGTGGCCTTGTTCTTTTTTTTCATGATGGCCAGCGGACCCAAGGGAGTTCTGGCCGGAGGCGCCTCCCTTCTGGTCGGTTTGTTGGTGTGGGTCGTCTACCGGTTTGTCTTCCGGGAAGTGGACTAAAAAATCATCCCTGTCTCAGGATGGATCTTGCAAACATCAGGGGATCGAAGGGGAGGAGGTCGGAGGCCTTTTCGCCAACTCCGATGAAACGGACAGGGAGATGATGCTTCTGGGCCAGGGCTACGGCCACACCGCCCTTTGAAGTTCCGTCGAGCTTGGTAAGGATCAGTCCGCTGACGGGGGTAATCTTCCTGAATTCCTCGAGCTGGGAGAGGGCGTTTTGACCGATCGTCGCGTCGAGGACCAGCAGGACCTCGACGGGAGTCTCCGGGTCTTCCTTCCTGATGACAGACCCGATCTTTTGAAGCTCCGCCATCAGGTTGTGCTTGTTCTGGAGCCTTCCTGCCGTATCGATGATGGCCACGTCCATCTTTTTCGCCCTTGCCGACTTCACAGTATCAAAGGCCACCGAAGCGGGATCCGCTCCAGTCTTCTGGTGGACCACGGGGACGTCGAGCTGTTCTCCCCATTTTCTGAGCTGTTCGATCGCAGCGGCCCGGAAGGTATCGGCGGCCCCGAAGACCACTGTGCGCCCCTGACCCCGGAAATATGATCCCAGCTTGCCTGTCGTTGTTGTCTTGCCGACCCCGTTGACGCCGACCATGAGAATGACACAAGGGCGATGGTGTGCGGGGGAATCCCAGAGGGGAGTTCCTGCGGGAAATTCCCCCGCCATTTTTTGTTCGAGATGGCCGAGGCTCTCCTCGGGCGTGGCTCCGGGGTGGTTCTTTTCCCATTCCCGGAGATCAGAAACCAGGACTTTGGCAACAACCGGTCCCACATCCGCGGTGATCAGAAGTTCCTCGAGGTCCTGGTAAAAGGAGGGATCCTTTTGCCGAAAAAGGACATCGACAGCCGATGCCATCCGCGTCCGTGTCTTGGCCAGTCCTTCCTTGATTTTTTCGAACAAGCCCATCAGTCTTGAATCCTTTCGCCAAAGAAAGTCTCCGGGATTTTACCCGAAATATTGGAGGGGGTTTTGAGTGCCGGCTCCTTTTTCTGGATGGCCCGGGCCATTTTTGCCTCGGCCTGCTTCATCTCCCTTGCCTCCTGTTCCCCGCGTTCATGGTCGTATCCGAGAAGATGGCACAGACCATGAATGAGGAGATTCGTGATCTCGTCATCTGCGGGAATGCCAAAACGGTTGGCCTGGACCAGGGCCCGCGGGAGCGAAATCACGATTTCACCCAGGAACCTGGCCGTTCGGGAAGGCTGGCCGGGAGACGGGGGGCCGGCCTCAAAGGACAAAACATCCGTTGTGCCGCGCTTTTTACGGTAGGCGGCATTGAGTGAGCGCATCCTCCTGTCGTTGACCAGAACGAGGGTCAGGTCACAGGAAGACATCCGGACCGACTGGAGGGCCCAGAGAGAATGGCGTCTCAGACGGTCCTTGTCGACTCTGATTTTTCGCTGGAGATCAAGGATGACCACGGCCATGGTGCGACCTGTCAACGGGAGCGCGGTCGGGTTTTGTTCCGGGTTCCGTCCACTTTTTCCGTGGCGCCATTCCCTTCTTTTCGTGGTGTTTCGTACCGCTCGTAGGCTTTGATGATCTCCTGGACGAGACGGTGGCGCACCACATCCACATCGGAGAAAAAGGTGAAGGAGATGCCCTCGATGCCCTTGAGGACTTCCTGGGCTTCAAGAAGGCCGCTATATCGGTCCTGGGGGAGGTCAATCTGGGTCGTGTCCCCGGTGATGACGGCCTTGGAATTGAAGCCGATCCGGGTGAGGAACATTTTCATCTGTTCGACGGTGGCATTCTGGGCTTCGTCGAGGATGACAAAGGAATCGTTGAGGGTGCGCCCACGCATGAAGGCGAGGGGAGCGATCTCGATTTCCCGTCGATCCATCATGCGGTTGACCTTTTCCACGTCGATCATGTCAAAAAGAGCATCATACAAGGGCCGAAGATAGGGGTTGATCTTTTCCGCAATGTCTCCGGGAAGAAATCCCAGTTTCTCTCCCGCCTCGACAGCCGGCCGGACCAGGATGATTCTCCGGAAGGCCCCCTTCAGAAGATGGTGAACGGCCAGGGCGACCGCAAGATAGGTCTTTCCGGTCCCGGCAGGTCCGATCCCGAAGACGATATCCTTTTTCTTCATGGCACGGATGTATTCGAGCTGATGGAGGGACTTGGGAAAAATGACGCGTTTCTTGCTGTTTATGGGGACATATTCGGAAAGCAGATCCTTGAGGGAAAGGTGGGGGGAACTCCGGGAAACGGATATTGCCTGGCGAATCTCCTCTTCCCGGATCGTATACCCGGCCGCCATGAGGGATGTCAGGTCATTGATGACCCGGGAACCCTGGTTGACATCCTCTTCTTCCCCCACCATCGTCAGAACGGGGCCGTTGACCGAAATGCGGAGATGGAAGGCCTCCTCGAAGAGGTGAATGTGACGGTTCATCTCCCCCAGAAATCCGGCGGTGTCGAGATTGGGTGGAAGGTCCAGGTTCTGACGGATGGCCATCAGCCCTTCCGGATGTCTTGGGTGAGAAGCATAGGCTTGAGGGCATCCTTTCCCGCGAGGTGAAGTTCCGCCGATTTTTTCAGGGAGTCCCGGCTGGACGGTTCCTTGAGGACAAGAACCGGTACGGGAGAGAGATGCATGAGAGAGGTTGACACCGATCCGACCATGAGGCGACCTAGAAGATTCCTGGCATGGGAAACGAGCATTACAAGATCATACCCCCCTGAGACGGCCAATGCCGCCAGGGTGTGATCGGCTCTTCCCGTATAGACCCCGGCTGAAATTCGTCCCGATGGGGGAGAGAGGGAGCGGGCAATGGTGGTCAGCCGGTCCATGGCCTCCTGGGCGACGGGTTCAAGGGAAACGCCAGGAAGCGGAAAGTCGGTCGGGATCTCATGAAAGGCTTCGAGAACAAAGGCCACATGAATTTCTTCCAGGTCGGCTCCGGCAATCTCCCGAATCTGCCGGAGAAGCTCCGGAGAAAGGGGGGAGAGGTCCGGGGGCAGAGGGATAC
>JAKAWK010000060.1 GCA_021827365.1 Nitrospirota bacterium | reverse complement strand
GATTTTAAGGCTCGCCGGTCTTAAGATGGAGATATAAACATGTGGGACAATAAAACCGGGACAGGCTTCCAGGGGAGGCGGTCCCGGTTTCGAGTCTTCGGATCTGACTGGCAAGCCTCTCCCGTTTTTGGAGACGGATGAAAGGAGTTTTGATGGAACCCGTTCTTTTTTCAGGCCCGGTTGTCGAAGGAAGGCGGACAGCCGCTTCACTGAACCGATTCATGATGAAGGTCTACGGTCTTCTGGCCTTCATGTTTCTGGCGTCCGGGGTGGGCGCACTCTGGGGGATGGGAAACGGTCTCAGGGTCGTGGGTCCCCATCCCATCATTCTGGCGATCGCCATGTTCGGAACGCTTTTTCTCCTGATGGCGGTCCAGAAGGTTCCGGGCGTCAACCTGGTCGTGACGGCCTTTTTCGCGGCCCTGATGGGGGCCTCTTTAGGTCCCATGCTTTTTGCCATTCTCCGCTCGCCGGGAGGGGCCGCGATTGTCTCAGACGCCCTCTTCCTCACGATGGCGATCTTTTTTGCCCTGACGCTCTATGCCATTGTTTCAGGAAAAAGCTTTTCCTTTATGGGAAGCTTTCTTTTCACGGGCTTGATCATTGTGGTCATCCTCTCGGTCGTCCAGATATTTTTCCATCCGCCCCTTTTCCAGGCCGTGGTTTCGGGGGTCGCTTCCCTGCTTTTTTCGGGATTGATTCTCTTCGATACAAGCCGGATCCTGGAGTCGACAGAAGAGGAGCTGACCCCTGTCATGGCGGTCGTCTCCCTCTATCTCGATGTCTTCAACCTCTTCGTCAGTCTTTTGAGGCTGCTGGAGATTTTTCGGGGCGAGGAGTGATTCCAGCCCCCGTTTTCCAATACCCAAGGAGCCCTCATGCTTAAGGAAAGCCGCTGGATCTGGATGGACGACAGGATGGTGCCATGGCAGGACGCCAACGTCCATGTGCTGACCCATTCCCTTCATTACGGGATGGCGGTCTTTGAAGGGGTCAGGGCCTACAAGGGGCGGGAAGGAACCCATATTTTCCGCCTCGAGGAACACACCGAACGTCTTCTGAATTCGGCCAAGGTGATGCAGATGGCCTGTGCCCTCTCCCTCAAGGAGGTCATGGACGCCACCTGCCGGGTTGTGGCCGAAAATGGCCTTGAGTCCTGCTACATCCGGCCGATCATCTTCATCGGATACGGAGATATGGGAATCTATGCCAGGAAAAATCCCGTGAAGTTGTCCATCGCCGCCTGGGAGTGGGGGACCTATTTGGGAGAGGAGGGTCTTTCCCGGGGAATCCGCGCCAAGGTCAGCTCCTATACCCGCTTCGGGGTCAACAATTTTCTGGCCCGCGCCAAGGTTTCGGCCCATTATGTGAATTCGCAGCTTGCAAAATGGGAAGTGAAGGGGGCCGGTTATGATGAGGCCATCCTTCTGGACAGCGACGGAATGGTGGCCGAAGGACCCGGAGAAAATATCTTCATCGTGAAGAAGGGAGTGCTCAAGACCCCCCCCCTCCGATCCGTCCTTGACGGCATTACGCGACATTCTGTCATGACACTGGCCCGCGAAGAAGGGATTCCCGTGGTGGAAGAGGCCTTGACCCGGGATGATCTCTACCTGGCAGACGAGGCCTTTTTTACCGGAACGGCCGCCGAACTGACTCCGATCCGGGAAATCGACGACAGACCGATCGGATCCGGCAAGCCGGGTTCTCTGACCCAGCGCCTTCAGTCCCTGTTCTTCGATATAGCACGAGGCAATACTCCTCGCCATCCCGAGTGGCGAACAACCGTCACTCCGAAACTGGTTCCCTGAAGGGGACCCCTTTCACCGGAAGGGGCCCTGCATATTTTGTCCGCCTCTGCCGGATCTTTAAATGAAAGGAAATTTGCCACGGCTGCCCTCCAAAAGACCAAAGGCAAGCCGTCCTCTCCCGAATGGGTGCGTTCCCTTCCGGAGCGCACCCTCATTCTTCTGGACGGATTCGGATACATTTTCAGAGCCTATTACAGCCGGGTCAGTTTTGTCTCCCGAACCGGGATCCCGACTGGAGCCTTCACGGTCTTCGGAAACATGCTCCTCTCCCTCCTGAACCTTTTTGAGCCCCGATACCTGGCCGTGGTCTTCGAGAGCCGGACCGGGAATGTCCGCACGGAAATCCTCCCCGAACTCAAGGCCAACCGGACTCCTCCTCCGGATGATTTACTCCGGCAGATCCCCCTGATCGAATCCCTGATCAGGGGCCTGGGGATTCCTCTCCTCTGGATCGACGGATACGAGGCCGATGACACCATTGCGGCCCTGGCCAAAAGGTGGCTTGCCGAACAGCCGGATTCGCACGTCCTGGTTCTTTCCACCGACAAGGACCTTCTGGCCATCGTCTCCGATCGTCTCCAGGTGTATGATCCCATGCTCCAGAAGCTTTTCGGGCCCATGGAGGTCAGGGAAAAGTGGGGGGTGGATCCGGACCAGATCTCTGATCTTCTCGCCCTCACCGGAGACAGTGTCGACAATATCGCAGGGCTCCCCGGAGTCGGCCCGAAAACCGCCGCCTCCCTTCTTTCCGGAGGACTGCATGTCGAAGATCTGGTCACCCGTCCCGAGCGGGTCTTTCCGGAGCGCCTTCGTCCCAAAATTATCGAAAATCGGGAGCTGATCCTCAAAAACAAAAGCGTGACCATCCTCCATGAGGGAATACCGGTCGATGCCTCTCCCGAAGTTCTGGCCATCGGGCCTCCCCATGAGGAGGATCTTCGCCGTCTGGCCGAGTCTCTTGAAACCGCGACGCTTCTTTCCCGGATCCTTGTCTGGACCAGAAGACACTCCGGAGATCGTCCCGGCCAGGAGGAGCCTCCCCTGGCCGAATCGGCCGTTTCTCCCCCCCCATCCCGGGGAGTCGTCATCGACCCGGACTGGGGAACAGGCCTCTGGGACGGGGCCCGCTGGCAATGGAACCCGTCGGGAGAGGACTGTCGGGTGGTCGAAGACTTTCACCGCTCCCGGACCCCCTTCTGGACATCGAGCCTGACGGGGCTCTTGCGGGCATGTCCCGAACTGTGCGAAGAGCCTCTTCCGGATTTCGACATGGAGCTTGCCGGCTACCTCCTTGATCCTGGCCGTCGCGACTACCGTCTGGGCGCGCTTAAAGACCAGCTCTTCATTTCCGGAGATCCCGGGAATCCCGAGGAAAGAGGCTCTCTTGTCTTTTCCCTTCTGGATAAGCTTGAGCGGGAGATCAAGTTGCAGTCTCTCGGCTCTCTTCTCACAAACCTCGAGATTCCGGTTGCCCGCATTCTTGTCAAGATGGAAAGGGCGGGGGTGATGGTCAGCCGATCCCGGATTGGCGAGGTCCGGGCCACCATCGAGGGGAGAATCGGCGGTCTCGAGGAGGAAATCCACAAGGCTGCCGGCGGGCCCTTTTCCATCCTGTCTCCGAAACAGGTGGGAGAGGTGCTGTTCGGGAAGCTGGGTCTTCCGGCTCCCAGAAAGGGGGGCAAAAAGGGGAGCGCCCCCTCGACCGACGAGGAGACTCTCCAGGCCCTTTCCCCCCTTCATCCCCTGCCGCGCCTCATCATGGAATACCGCCAGCTACGAAAGTTCCTGTCGACCTATATCGCCCCCATGGAGGAGGGAACGGGGTCGGACGGGCGCCTCCACGGCCAGTTCAATCAAACTGTGGCGGCCACGGGTCGCCTCTCCTCCTCGGGGCCCAATCTCCAGAACATTCCCGCAAAAACCGATCTGGGACTTCTGATTCGCCGATGCTTCGTCGCCCCCGAAGGGGCACTTCTCCTGTCGGCCGACTATTCCCAGATCGAGCTCAGGCTTCTCGCCCACCTGAGTCAGGACCCCTATCTTCTGCAGGCCTTTGCGGAGAACCAGGACATCCATTCCCGAACGGCCCTGCTCCTCTTCGGGGAACCGGTCACTCCGGAAACGAGAAGGCGTGCCAAAACCTTCAATTTCGGGATCCTCTATGGAATGTCCTCTTTCAGTCTGGCCCAGGATCTGGGAATTGCTCCCACGGAGGCCCAGGAGATCATCGACCGGTACTTCCGGGTCTTTTCCTACGTCGGTCCCTATTTCGAACAGATCCGGAAGGAGGCGGAAAAGACCGGCCGTATCTCGACCATTCTGGGCCGGATCCGCCCCATCCCCGAAATCCTCTCCGACAACCGGCGTATCCACGAATACGGAGAACGGATGGCTGTGAACTCGGTCCTGCAGGGATCGGCGGCCGATCTTGTCAAGAAGGCCATGGTCGACCTGGATACCCGCCTTGGGAGAGCGAAAGGGGGGAGCCGGCTCCTGATCCAGGTTCACGATGAACTTCTGCTCGAGGTTCCCGACGCCGAACTGGAAAGGGCCTCTGCCATTGTCCGGGAGTCCATGGAAGGAGCGGTCACCCTCTCCGTTCCCCTGATTGTCCGTCTCGGGACGGGCCGGGACTGGGTTGAAGCCCATCCTGTCTGATTCCTATCAAGGAGAGTATTGATGAACACCCGTCCGATTCTCGACAACATGAACCTCCCTCTTCTGGGTATGTCGCTGGCGGCCATTCTCGTGGCCTTCGTCTTTGCCGCCGTGGGCACGGCCTATGTTCTCAGGAGAGCCCGGGGAACCGTCCAGGAGCCGAAAATACGTCTTTGGGCAAAAATAGGGTGGGGATTTTTCGCCGTTTACGTCATCGGCTATATGGCCTATTTTTACAAGAAGGCCGAACCCGTGACCATTCCCTATCCCTTCACCGCCGGGGACAAGGCCCTGGCCAGTGGCCACTACAAGGAGGCCCTCGATGACTACAAGGCCGTCGTGGCTCGCTATCCCAACCTCGGGATGGCCCACTACAAGCTGGGAATGCTGCTCCGGGTGGTCAAGCAGGTCGACGGGTCGATCGCAGAGCTCAAAAAGGCGATCGCCCTCGATCCGAATCTTGCCCCGGCCTACTTTGCCCTGGGATCTATTCTCTGGACCCGCGGGACGGCCATGGATGCCATGCCCTATTTCGAAAAGGGTCTCACCCTCGATCCGAAGACACCCCAGCGGCCATTCTTCCAGCAGATCATAGACCGGGCCAAGAAGGAAAAGGCCGGTCTCGTCAAACCCGGATCGTCGGGTCGCCCCCATATGTCTCCGGCTGCGCCCGGCGTTTCTACGTCCGGGGGGCCGGCACCGGCTGCAATCGGCCCGGGAGGAAAGACCCCGTGAACATGCCCTTTCGCACGAGAGTCACGATTCTGATCTTTGCCATTCCGGGGCTTCTGGACGAATACTGGCTCGGAAACCGTTTTCTCGACCTTCCGGAAGCACTCAGGAGACCGTCTCTGGTCTCTGTCGAGGTTGCCATGCTGCTCCTTCTCCTGGTGCTTGTCATGTGGAGCTTCACAGCCCGCAGGCTGACCTCCCGTTCGGCCGTTTTTCTTTTCACCTCGGCCATTCTGATGGGGGGCGGAGGGGCCATGCGACTTCTGCTCGTTTTGGCCAATCCTACGGGAGACCCTCTGCTCAAGCCCCATCTGTTCGAGGTGGGGGGCCTTGTTTTTGCCGCCATGATGATCGGAATCGAAGGTCAGGCGGCCCGCCGTTATTTCGAGAAGATGCGCAAATCCCGGGATGGGGAAGAGGGATCTCCCGCGTGATTACCGTAGGCCTCACGGGGGGGATTGCCTCGGGCAAATCCTTCGTCGGCTCCCTGATGAGGCGCAGGGGCATCCCCGTGATCGATGCCGACCAGCTGGCCCGGGATGTGATCCGTCCGGGAACGGAGGGTTTCAGGCAGGTGATAGAAGTCTTTCCGGAGGTATTGGTCGACGGAGGCATTGACAGGAGCCTTTTGGGCCGGATCGTCTTTGCCGATCCCGGAAAGCGTCGCACTCTCGAGGGGATCATCCATCCCCGGGTTCATGCCGAATTTCTCCGGCAAAAGTCCCTGCATGCCGGCAAGCCCCTTGTCGTCTATGAGGTCCCTCTGTTGTTCGAGAGAGGGCTTGATCGGGAGATGGATGCGGTGATTGTCGTCGATGCGCCCGAGGAGCTTCAGAGGGAACGCCTCATTCGCCGTTCGGGTCTCTCAGGGGAGGAAGCGGACCGGCGGATCGCCTCCCAGATGAACCGCGCCGACAGATCGTCCCGGGCGGATTTCATTCTTTCAGGTCTTATGACCGAAGAGGAGACAGAACAGGCTCTCGATGAACTGCTCCCCAGGATCATGAAGGCTTCGAAATTTCAGCAGAAAGGACATGTCGAATGAAAGACCTTCGAAAGGCGGTATTTCCCCTTGCCGGGCACGGCACCCGATTCCTTCCGATGACGAAGGCCTCCCCCAAGGAGATGCTTCCCCTGGTCGACAAACCCGTCGTCCAGTATACCGTCGAGGAGGCGGTGGCTTCGGGGGTCAGTCAGATCATTATGGTGACCGGGCGGGGGAAGAGGGCGATCGAGGACCATTTCGACATCTCCTACGAACTCGAGGATGTCCTGCGCGAGAAGGGAAAGATGAAACTTCTCGAGGACATTCGGCGAATCTCCTTCATGGCGGAGGTGGTCTATACCCGCCAGAAGGAATCCCTGGGGCTGGGACATGCCGTTCTCTGCGCCAGGAATCTCGTGGGGGAGGAGCCGTTTGCCGTGGCCTTGGCCGATGAGGTGATCGATGCAAGCTGGCCTGCCCTGGCCCAGCTTCTTGATGTCGCCAGGGAGTTCGATGCTCCCGTGATCGGAGTCCAGGAGGTTCCGCCCGGCGAGGTCTCCCATTACGGAATCATCCGGGGCCAGGAGATCAGGGAAGGTCTCTTTCGTGTGGACTCCCTGGTCGAAAAACCCCGGGTGGAGGAGGCTCCGAGCCGATGGGCCGTGATTGGCCGATACATCCTCACCCCGGACATCTTTTCGATCCTGGAAAATCAGAAGCCGGGTGTGGGGGGAGAAATCCAGCTGACCGATGCACTGGTCACCCTGGCCTCCCACCGACCGCTTTACGCCGTCAGGATCGACGGACGCCGGTATGACACGGGGGACAAGGGGGGATTTTTGAGGGCCACGGTCCGATATGGTCTCAAGAACCCCGAACTCGGACCGGAATTCCGAAAATTTCTCATCGAGCTCATCGAACATCCCGAAGAGGCGTGAAGGAAACTGATGGAGGCTGATCTCATAAGGGAGCTCTCCCTGATTCTCGCCGGAATCCCTTCCAAAGGAGTCCTGGCCGGAATTGGGGATGATGCCGCCCTCCTTTCTCCGCCTCTGGGGCGGAACCTTCTTCTCACCACCGACAGCCAGCGGGAAAATGTCCATTTCCGATGGGAGTGGACCGATCCGGAATCCGTAGGATATCGCCTGGTGACGGTCAATGTCAGCGATATCGCCTCCAAGGGGGGGGCCCCCTGGACGGGGGTCATTGCTGTCGGACTTCCGTCCGATTACGATCCGGAGGTTTTGAAAGGGGTCTACCGCGGGATCGCGGAGGCCTGTCGGACCTATGGATTTTCGCTTGTCGGGGGAGACCTTTCGCGGGACCCCGGGCGATGGAATTTTGTCATGACCCTTCTCGGGACAGTTCCTGAAGGGATTTTCCCTTCGAGGTCGGGCCTCTCCGAGGGGGATGCCCTCTATCTTCTGGGTCGTCCCGGTCGGGCCCGGGCGGGTTTCTTGTCCCTTGCCAAGGGCGTGACGAACGAGGCTCTCGGTCCGGCGCGACTGGCCTTCCGTCGTCCGCGGGCGCTTCTGGCGGAAGGGCAGGCACTCGCTCTCCGGCCGGAGGTTGTGGCGACCATCGACAGTTCCGACGGTCTGGAGCGCTCCCTGTCAGAGCTGTCGATGGCCTCCGGGTTGTCCATCCAGGTCGAATCCCTTCCCTTGACAGAAGAAATCCGGAACTGGGCAGGACTCCTGGGCGAGGAGCCGGACACCCTCGTCTGGACGGGAGGGGAAGACTACGATATCCTCCTGGGCGTCAGAAAGGAGGGGGAGGAGACTTTCCTTAAGTGGGCCCGGACCGTGCTTCTCAAGGGCTCCGAGGAAGGCCTCCACTACGTGGGGCGGGCGCAAAAAGCTCCAAGACCGGCTGTCGTATTTTCTGGCGAAGCCGTGAAACGAGTCAAGGGGAGAGGTTTTGACCACACCGTCTCCTGACAAGAGTGCGCCGTCCGAAAGAGAGAAGGGACCTAGCCCGGAGGGATGGAAGAAGAAGGTCATTCACCTTCTCATCGGTTCGAACGATCCTCTGCGCGATGCCCTGTCCTTTGCGACGGGTTTTGCCTCGGCCTTCCTTCCACCCTTCGGCTTCCACAGTATTCTCGTGGCCTTCCTGGCCTATGTCTTCCGGCTTTCTCTTCCGATCGGGCTTCTGGGGTCTTGGACAAACAACCCCTGGACCTTCGTTCCTGTCTTTCTCCCCGCCTATCTGGCGGAAATCAAGATCGGGGCCCTGATCCTCAATGTCCCGGTGCAGGTCCCCAACATCCGGGCCCTTTCGAAAATGCCGAAAGAGGCCATTCTGGCTCAGGTCAAGATTGTCCTCTATCCCTTTGTCGTCGGATCGGGTCTTGTTGCCCTGGGGGCCTTTCTTCTCTCATTCCCGACGGTCTATTTTCTGATCCGCTGGATCAAGGCGAGGAGGCACTCTTCTCCCCCATGATATCCATTCGGACGGACCGGCTCTGGGAGTGGCAGAGAGGGCTTTTTCTACGGCAGGCGGAAAACAGCTTGGCCTTTCGGTCTCCCCAGGAGAGGGCCCGAAGCTTTCGGGCCGGGATCCCTCGGGAGATGAGATAGCGCTTGACCGCAAGACTCCTTCTGAGACCAAGTTTTTTGTTGTAGGCTTCCGATCCCGTGGGGTCGGTCGATCCGTGGAGAAGCAGGGCGCGATAAGTCCTTCCTTTCAATTCCCGGGCCAGTCTGTCGAGGACAACCTCGTCCCAGTAGGACAACCGTGAGCTATTGAAAGAAAAGTAGACGGTTTTCTGGAGGGGGCCAGGCGGTTTTTTGGGGGGGGCAGGGGCTGGCGGAGGAACCTCGGTATAGATGCGGTGGTTGTTTTCTGCCTCGGGGCCATGAATCCGCGGCCATTGGGATTCTCCTGACGTGACGGAGACCCCAGGGAAACCATGGTCTGCTGTTGGTCCGGGAGCCACGGAGGCCATGGGGGGCCTGCTTGCGCACCCAGCCGTCAATGAAAACGCGAGAAGAAGGGATACTGTGGCTCCCCCGATTCGAACGCGTTCAGACCGGCTTCTTGATATTCCTGGAAAAAAGGTCATTCCGGGCTCCTTTGTGGGTATGGTTCCGGTCGCTGTTTAAAAGTCCGAAATTACGGGGGAATATAGCACGTCCGGAGAAAAGAGACAAAAAAAGACGGGGCCCGGAAGGGCTCCCGTCTTTGTGGAGCTTACAAAAAACGGTAAAGCCGGATTACATGGTGATCTTCATGAAATGAGCAACCCGGTTCTTTGCCCAGCAGGATTCATTGTGGTCGGAGCAAATAGAATAGTCAGGAATCTCCCTCTTGCCGTAGGAGACGATCCGGATCCTTCTTGCTGAGACTCCGAGCCGGATGAGATAAATGCGGGCGGCCTTGGCGCGCTTCTGACCGAGAACGATATTGTAGGCATCGGTTCCGCGTTCGTCGGCATGGCCGGCAATGATGACCTTGACTCCGGAATGGGCTTTGAGGATGGAGGCATCCTTCTTGAGGATGGCCCGGTCTTCGGAGGTCAGGATAGCCCGGTCGAAGCCGAAGCGGACATCCTTGTTAAGGGGATCCATTTCGGAGACAGACTGGGAAGCCATGGAATTGTTTTCAGTGGCCGGAGCCGGAGCCGGAGCTGTGGCCTGGGTGCTCTCGGTGGATCCCGATTTGGCACCACCGGAGGAAGCGCATCCCGCAAGGCCCAGTACGCCCGCAACGACCAAAGCCAGCAAACCCTTGGATTGACCGAATTTCATCAGAATCTCCTTCTTTCTTGATTTTTCGCCGCAGCGAATTTTTGATTGTCTGATCCCTCCCTGGTGGGTCAGGATTCAGATGTTCAATTTTGTCCTTCTTAACGGATGTGAATGGCTGTCACGGCAATGGATTCATGAGTCCGGTGATAGCGGAGGACAACCCGCTGCCCCTCCTGGAGGGCGCTCATGCCGACCTTCTTCCGGCCCTTGAAAATGACGGTCCTTGAAGAAAGATCCCCGCCGAAGACGAATTCTGATTTCTTCCCGGCGTTCTTGACCACGGTGATGGTCATGGGAGAGGAGTTCATGTCGAGGTGCGTGATGGATCCCACGAATACGGGGGCACCCTTGTGTGCTTTGCGCACATGCTTCTTAACGACTTTCTTCTTGACGGCCGGCTTTTTGGCTTGAGTCTTGGCCGGTGCCGTCTTCGCCGCTGGAGTCGCCGGAGCGGCGTTATCCGCCAGGGCAATTCCCATTGACAGCGGAGAGACCGTCCAGCCAAGGGCTGAAAGAAGCATGAGGCTCAGCAAACCTTTTTTTAAACCCTTCATTCATTCCTCCTTAAATGAGTTTGTCCTGTTTTCCGTTTTTGCAAAGAAACCTAATGAAACGATAAATGGCAATCTTCCCCCCGGATCTGCCTCCTTTGCTTCCTTGCAAACGTTCCAGTGCCGGCGGAGTCCCTCTTGTTGTTGGCACTGATCGATGATGATGCCAGACGGGTCTCGGCTCATCAGCAACAAACGGTAACTGGGGACAGCGGCAGAATCAACCAAAACTCCTTAATGCGTGCAAACTGGTAAATTGTATTAAGATTCTTTGGGCATATCAAGTCCCTCTGAAAAAAATAACTTTTAACTCCTGGCTCCGTGTGGTAGGATATCAGTCCTGAACAATATCTGATCTGTAAGGAGGGAAGCTCCCCGGTGGGAGATCCTGTCGATCGTGGCTGGAGAAAAGCTTGGAATTGCCTGAAAAAAAGAAAAGACGGCGGAGGCGGAAGCCCGGTGGGGGCACTTCTGCGGGAGAAATCAAATCCCCGGCCGGATCCCCTGACGCCCTATCCTCCTGGGCCGAGAAAATTGTCGCGGAACTTGCCTCATCCCCTGAAACCCTTGTTTCTCTCGATCTTCTTCTTCGACGTCTGATTCCGAAGAAAAACCGCAACCTGAGAAAAACCGCCGAAGAAGAGCTCGACGTGCTTGTGCGGGCCGGATCAGTCCTGCGCCTTCCTGACGGGCGCCTTGCCGATCCCTCTCGCCTTCCCTCCCTTACGGGACGCCTCGATGCGAACAGGGACGGCTACGGGTTTGTCATCGATCCGGAAGGGAAAAAGGATATCTTTGTGCCCGCACATTTCCTTGCGGGCGCCATCGATGGAGACACGGTTGTCTGCCATGTCACGGGAGAGGATTCCAGAGGGCGGCGGGAAGGCGTTGTATCGCATGTCCTCGCCCATGGGCGAACCGATTTTCCCGGTCTCCTCCTGAAAACGGACGGGGGACTGTTTGTCCGTCCCAGAGATGCAAGAATCCGCCAGCTTTTCCGGGTCGAGGAGCCGATTCCACCCCTGCCCGAGGGAGACGGAGCGCTTGTGGTCCTTCATGTGACGGCCTATCCGGATGCGGCGGCCGTTCCTTCCGGCCGCATCGCCTCGGTCCTGGGGGTCGACGGTGACCCGGCCATCGACACCGATCTGGTCATCGCCTCCTTCGGGTTTCCCATAAGTTTTCCCTCGGAAGTGGAAGTGGCCGCCAATGAGCGGGCCGCCACCGTTCCGATCGTTCCGGACGGGGGGAGGGAAGACCTTCGTTCTCTGGAGATTGTCACCATCGACGGGGATTCAGCCAAGGATTTCGATGATGCGATCTCCCTGGTGCCCTCTCCCGACGGGACATGGACCCTGGGGATCCATATCGCCGATGTGTCAACCTATGTTCTTCCGGGCTCTCCTCTTGACCGGGAGGCCTTTGACCGGGCCACCAGCGTCTACTTTCCGGACAGGGTTCTTCCGATGTTTCCGGAGGTTCTTTCAAACGGAGTCCTCTCCTTAAACCCTGACGAGGATCGTCTGGCCCGCTCCGTCTTCGCGAGGATCGACAGAAACGGCGAAGTCACCTCCTGGTCGGTGACTCCGTCGGTCATCAGGAGCAGAAAACGCATGACCTATTCCGAGGTGCACCGGGCCCTCTCGGGCGACCCGTCGGAAGGTTACCGGTCCTGGGCACCCTTTCTGGAGCAGATGTGGGCTGTGGCACAGCTTCTACGGAAACGCCGGATGGCCAAGGGAAGTCTCGACTTCGATCTTCCCGAACCCGAAATTGTCCTGGATCTGAGGGGTGAGCCTGTCGACATCCTCCGCTCTCCCCGCTACCTGTCCCATCAGCTCATTGAAGAATTCATGCTGCTGGCGAATACTCTCGTGGCCCAACGATTGTCGGAGCGCCTGGGAACGGCCATCTTCCGGGCCCATGAATCCCCCGCTCCGGAGCGGATCGACAACCTCTACAAGTTTCTGGACTCCCTGGGGATCACCGTAGGTCGCCCCGATCCTGTGACGCCGAAGGACCTTTCCCTGATTCTCGAAAAGACCAAGGGAACCCCCGTCGAGCATCCTGTCCACTATGCCGTCCTCCGGTCCCTCAAGCAGGCCCGCTATGACGAGAGACCGCTGGGGCATTTCGGACTCGCCTTTTCCGATTACACCCATTTTACCTCCCCTATCCGGCGCTATCCCGATCTTGTGGTTCACCGGCTTCTGGCCCTCTCCTCCCCTCAAGGGAAGGAGGCCCTTCTTCCGGCCCCCCTGTCGAGAGTGGCCCAGCATTGTTCCGAGAAGGAGCGCAAGGCCACGGAAGCGGAACGGATGGCGATTGACTTCAAGAAGGTCCGTTTCATGTCCCGCCATCTCGGAGAGAGTTTCGACGGCCGAATCACCGGAGTCGCCTCCTATGGAATTTTTGTCGAGCTTGTCCCGTTCTTTGTCGAAGGCCTGATTCCCATCAGTCAGCTTGGAAGTGACTATTACGTTTACAGGGAAGACCGGCATCAGATTCGCGGAGAAAGGACTGGGAGAACCTTTTCCGTGGGGGATGCCGTCCGGGTGACTGTCGCCAAGGTCGACTTTCAGCGGCTCAGGTGTGACTTCGTTCTCGAGGAGGAGGCGTCCAACCTTTCGGAGACCCGGGGATCCGGCAAAAAACGCCGATATGAACGTCGGGGGCGGTAATCTCCGGGACGTCGGGGGAGCTAATTTCCCTGGGGGGATTCTGCGGCCTTGATCTCGTTTGCGGCGGTGGTGAGGTCTTCGCTGCTCTTGTCAAACATGTTCTTGGCCCAGACAGGATTCCCGATCTTCTGATATTCCTGGGCCGAGGAGAGCCGGCTTCTGGCCGCATCGATGTACTTCATTGCGGCGACAATATGGTTTTGAAGATCCGCTTCCTTCTTGGCGGATTTTTCGGAGTTCTGGGCCGAAGCACGATAGTTGTAGGCGGCATTCTGGTGATTGCCGATGAGGGCATTGGTCTGGGCGCAGGCTGAAAGTCCGAGAAAAGAAAGTCCAAAGAAGGCGAGGATCAATCGTCCACCACCGGCTCGGGGGGAGACGGATGCGGAATCGACCGGGAAAATTGGGTCCATGGAATCCTCCAGTTTTTTTGTTGTCAGGAAAAATCGTTCGGAAATTCCAAGTTCTTGCGGGATAGTCTTACCACAACGACAGGACAGGGTTCAATACTGGTGATGAAAACAGGGCCGGAGACCGGGAAGAGGAGGACGTTTTCTATCAATCGTGCACAGGAACCTCTTTCCTTTTTCCTCTTCGGAATTCTTGCCTTGGGACTTCTCCTGACTCTTTCTTCCTGCTCCTCTCTTTCCACAACCATGCCCTCTGTTTCGGAACCCGGATCCCTTTATCGCACCTCGATGATGGAAGCCGCTGTCTACCGCCATCTTCGGGTCTCCCCGATCGAGTGTACCACCCGCTACCTGAATGTGCGGGCAGTGGCCCCGGGACAAGGGAAAAAAAATCGTCCCCTTCTGCGTCTCAGGATCGAAAAAAACTGGCCTCCCGGATTCAACCTCTCCAGGAAGATGGCCGTCCTCCCTCTTTCGGCCATCGTTGAAACCCGCAGGGACGGCCATTGGTCCCGGCGGACTGTCCGGGGCTTTGTCGAGTTTCGCGACCTCTCGGCCTGCCGGATCCGGAGGGCAGCCTTCGTGCCGTCGGAGGATGCCTCGGTCCTGGAGCCTCCCCTCTGGATCCTGGATGTGGCCCCTCCCCCCCGGGACTTCTGGATCCCCCGGCTGGTCCTGCTCAATGCCTACCGTTCTCTCCTCAACGAAACCATCTCTGTGGTGGGGCCGGTGCCATTCCAGACCCCCGAACGCTTATACCATCCCGTTTCCCTGGTCAACGGCGTTGTCCAGAGAAAGGACCTTTTGCGGGGGGTGTCGCCTCCGGACTTTTTCGGGAACCTCCGGGCCACCCTTTGGTTGAAAGGAAAAGGTCAGGAACTTAAAATAATAGGAAGGGGCGATTCGGGGCTCTTTGAGCTTAGGTCGGACCACACGCGGGGAGTGGGAAT
>JAKAWK010000059.1 GCA_021827365.1 Nitrospirota bacterium | reverse complement strand
GGGTTTTCCACAGATCGGACAGGCTTTCTTCTTCATTGTCTCAAGGGGCATGTCATCCTGAACATCAATATCACTCTTTCGTGGTTTCCCGGTGGCCATCACTGCTCCTCCTCGTGGGGGTGAATAAGACTTGGGACATTGACGACCTCATTGTACCGCTTTCCGGGGGATTTTGCTTTTGGCAAAGGGGGAGAGAAGCAGGGATAGATTTTCCCTCTCTCTCCCGGAGTGGTAGGCAAGGTGGCCGGAGACTGCAGGAAGAATTGCCGGAAAGTACTGTCCTGTCCTTTTGGATCCTGGATAAAGGATCGTCACAAGAAACAGAAAAAAGAGAGGAAGGAAAAGACGGCGAAGGGGGGAGATAGAGGTAATGAGAAGAAGGATCACGGCAATATAGAAGAGAAGTCCAAGGGTAGGGTTTCCTCCGGGGATTTCCACCAGGCTTCCCGGAAGCCGGGCAAAACCTCCGGCCAGCCCCAGAACGGTATGGGCAAGTGAGCCAGTCAGAAGGAGAAGGATTGTCGGAGTGTGGGGAAGGATCAGGAGAAGGATCAGGTCGAAAAATCCCAGGGGGAGGAGCAGGTCTCCCGCCACCGGAACGAGGACAGGGTTGGCGATGATCCCCGCGGGGTTCATGGTTCTGAAGACCAGTGCCAGAAGGGGAGCCGTAAGAAATGTGATGATGAGTCCGGCCTGAAAGGATTCCCGAAGGGGACCGGATCCCGCCTTTTTCCGGCCCTTTTCCGAGATGTGTCTTTGATGCAAGACAAGTCCCCACAGGGCGAGAAGGGAGAGAAGGAAGGACAGGGAACGGGCGAGGGAAGGGACAAATGCCAGCATGAGGAGGGTGGAAAGTCCCAGAATTTCGGGAAACTCAAGGTCGATGAAGAGAAGTCTCAAAATGGCCAGAAGGGAAAAGGCGAGATAAGCCCTGGCGGCAGCGGGAGGAATGCCGATCATCAGGGTGTAAAATCCCAGAAAGGGAAGGAGCAGGACAAGAAGGGTCCGGGAGACCGGAAGGTGGACTGAGAGAGCGCGAAGAAGGGAAAGGGGCATGATTCGGACCAGAAGAAGGAAGGCCCCGCCCAGGGAGAGGCTCAGAAGGGTCATGTGTTCGCCTGAAACGGAAAGGAGATGGGAAACGCCGGACTGCCTGAAGTCATCCATCGCATCAGAGGTTAGAAACCGTGTATCGGAAAGAACGAGGGCCGACAGGAGTCCCGCCACATCCGGGGGATAGTCCTCCCTGAGGCGGGTTGTAAGGTTCCGTGAGAGTTGAAATGCCCCCCGGACAAGGTGGTTGACGGGAGAAGAGGAGGGAAGGACCGCCAGTGATCCCGAGACAGGGAGAATGTAGGCGGGGGTTTCGGAAGGAAGGGGAAATCCGCCTTGAGGGAGAGGAAGGGGATCGATCTGCCCCGACAGGCAGTCTCCCCAAACCAGAGGATCGGGAGGGAGGCGGTCATTCGGAATGAATAATTTGACCCGTTTCTGATCCATGGGTTCGCTCCCCTCCCTTGTCCCCGTGACCCAAAGGCCTCCGTTTGAAAGGGAGGGAAGAGAATCAAGGCAGATGTCGGCAGTGAGTGATCTCTGGGGAGGTGCAGGAAGGTCCGGAGGGAAGAGAAGAAGTCCTGTCAGAAAGCTTCCTCCAAGAAAGACCACAAGAAGACGGAGGGATTGGCCTGCCAGACGCAGGACGAGTCCGAGGAGGGAAAGCAGGACAAGGTCTGACACGGGGAAGAAATAAAAAAAATCTGACAGGAAAAGGCCGGCCACACTCATGACGGAGGCAGGGAAAAAGGACCGGGAGGTCAAGGTTTGAGGAAATCTCTGTCAGTGGCGTGGAGGAATCGCCGAAAAGTCCTTGGAAACGGCTCTCTCCAGGGATTCCATCATGTGGTCGAGTTTTTTTGAGTCCGGACCTTCGAGCATGATCCGGATGGCCATTTCCGTTCCGGAATAACGGAGAAGGAGGCGCCCGTGGCCCTTCAAAAGCTCCTTTTCGACCTCGTCCCTTGTCCTTGAAAGTTCGGGAAGGGTTTCGATAGGTATCTTTGCCGGAACGGAGATGGTTTTCAGCATCTGAGGGTAAGGCTCCATGACCCGGGCCGCATCGTCGAGCGAAACCCCGTCAATGGAAAGAATGGAGAGTAACTGGAGGGTGGTGAGCAGACCATCTCCGGTAGAGTGGAAATCCCTGAAGATAATATGACCGGATTGCTCCCCACCGAACGAAAGGGACATCCGGTCCAGTTCCTCCAGAATGTACCTGTCTCCCACCTGGGTCTTCCGCACATGGATCCCATGGTTCTTCATGGATTCTTCAAGAGCCAGGTTGCTCATGACAGTCGTCACAAGAGTGTCTCCCGAAAGACGGCCTTCCCGCTTGAGAAAGGGGGCGACAATCGCCATGATCCTGTCTCCGTCCAGGATCTTCCCCGACCCCGCCACAAAGACGGCCCTGTCGGCATCACCGTCAAGGCCCACACCCAGGTCCGCTCCGGTCTCGACTACACGTTTGGCGAGATTTTCCGGATAGAGGGCCCCGCAGTTGTCATTGATATTGATTCCATCGGGGGTGTCTGCCATTGTGATGACCTCCGCCCCGAGCTCCCGCAACGCCATGGGGGCTACCTTGTAGGCCCCTCCGTTTGCCATGTCAGCCACGACCCGGATCCCGTCGAATTTCTGTTTTCTGGGGAGAGTGTTCTTGACAAATTCGACGTATCGGCCTTCGGCTCCTGAGAGACGGGAGACCTTGCCGATGAGGGCCCCTGTCGGACGGATGTGATCGATCTCGGGGTCGGTGACCAGTCGCTCGATCCGGTCTTCAAGTTCGTCGGGGAGTTTGAGTCCCTCGGAGGAGAAGAACTTGATGCCGTTGTCATCGTAGGGATTGTGGGAGGCAGAGATCATGATGCCGGCGTCGGCTCTGAGACTTCTGGTCAGGAAGGCGATTCCGGGCGTGGTGAACGGCCCGACCAGAATGACATTGACCCCCATTGAGGTGATGCCGGATGTCAAGGCCATTTCCAGCATGTACCCAGAGATCCGGGTATCCTTTCCGATCACGATATGATGTTCTTCACCGGCACGGACAAAGAGATGGGCCGCCGCCCTGCCGAGCCGATAGGCCATTTCTCCGGTTATTGGATGGACATTGGCCTTTCCCCTGATTCCGTCTGTCCCGAAAAGTCTGGACCGAGTCTTGCTCACGTCCCCTCCCGCATTAAGGTCGCAATTCCCGTCATGATAGCAGAATTTCAGCCGGTCCCAAAGGCTATCTCTTTTTCACCGGCCTTAAAGGTCCGGAGTGAGTGATCTCGACGGTCACGGTCGACGGTGACAGCAGCCGTATCCGTGTGCTCTCGGGGATTGCGATGCCTATGGCAAATGTCTGGGTTTGTTTTCCTGTCAGGCGGGAGAGTTCGATGGGCCGCGTCTTTAGAAAATGAATTGAGGCCAGCTCGTTCCGGTCACCTTCGATCAGGGCATGATCCGGGGTTATGCGGACGCGAAGAGGAGTGATCCTGTGTTGGGTTTCTCCGATAAAGAGCGGCAGGATCCTGACAGATTTCCGGGAGAGGGGCATGAGATCAAGCGAAACTTTATCCGGGGCGAATCGGACCACGCTGACCCCAGTCGGGAGGGAGAGAACGGAATTGTCAAGGTGGAGTGTCCTCTGCCCCGGGGAAAAGGAATGTCCATCGAGGATGACCGACAGGCTCTCAGCATGGATTTGCCGTCCGAAGCCCGGGGGACCCTCAAGCGTGAGGGTGACACGATCCGGAAGGGATCTGGCGAGTTCGAGATGGGGAGGAAGCTTGACCACGGTGACAGGAACAGTCAGGGAAAAGTACTCCCGTCCTGTGCGGCTGATATGGAACCAGAGGGCCAAGGAAAGGACCAGCGCCAGAATCTTGAGTGGCAGGTTCTTTTCCAGGGAACGCCGGACGAAGTCCCACCTGATCATGGGTGATTCCTCGAGGAAGGGCCGGAGCCGCTGATGGCCTTCATGAGAGATGATAGTCCCGGAATGTAGGAAAGGGTGGCATAAAAACGCTTTCGCAGGGACTGCATCTTTCGATTTTTGGAATGTCGGGTTTCCTTTCGGAAAAGGCGGGTGAGAGTTTGCCGGAGAAGGATCATGTCCGTCTGGGGGGTGACTCTTCCGGCAACGACAAGAGAGATCTGGGAGGTCTCCTCCGAGACGACCAGGGCAACGGCATCGGTTTCCTCCGTGATTCCGATGGCGGCCCGGTGACGTGTTCCATATTGGCGGGAGAGGTCGGAGGAGAGGGAAATGGGAAGGAAACATCCGGCCGTGGCAATTCTGTTCTTCCGGATGATGGCGGCCCCGTCGTGAATGGGAGAATAGGGGAGGAAAAGACTGACCAGAAGTTCGTTGGATATGATGGCATCCAGGGGGACCCCCACCTCGACAATTTCGGAGAGATCGGTATTCCTTTCTATGACGATGATTCCACCGATTCCGCGCCGGCTTAAGGTTTGCAAGGCCTTCACGAGCTCTTCAATATCGAGGGAAGAGTCACCCAGAGGAATCCCGAGCAGGAGAGGGCTTTTCCCGACACGAGCAAGGGCTTTGCGAATTTCTGGCTGAAACAGAATGAGAAGAGCCAGAACAATCTGGGACCAGAAGCTGGTGATCAGCCAATTGAGTGTATAGAGTCTGAGCCATCCGGAGACGAAAAAGACAAGAAGGAAGACTAGGACTCCGATGACCATCTGGAAGGCCCGGGTCCCACGGATGAGGAGAAGGATCTGGTAAAAGATGAACCAGACGGCAAGGACATCCAGGATATTTCGCCACAGGGACCAGGACGCTAGACTATGCATGGTCCTCTCCCGCGATTAAGCGAAGAACCCGCCTGATCTGGACGGCGATATCCGGGCGATGTGTCCGGAACAGGGAGGCTCCATGGAGAGTCGACCACGCCATGACGGCTGCCGTGGGAATGTCACGGCCCTCCGGGGCCTTTGGGTGGTCCCTGTCGTCAAGGAAGCGCTTTCTCGAGGGGGCGATCAGAAGAGGGCCCATTTCCAAAAAAAGGTTCATGTGACGGAGAAGCCGAAAGTTGTGATCTGTCGTCTTGCCAAATCCCAGGCCCGGGTCAAAGATCAGCCGGTCCCGGTCGATCCCCGACCTTTCGAGCATCTGGGAGCGTTCCGAAAAAAAATGACGCACCTCGGAGACGACATCCTCATAGGAGGGATCGCGCTGCATTGTTTCGGGAGTCCCCTGCATGTGCATGACGACGGCCATGATTTCCGGGTTTTCCTGCAGGATGGTGAGAAATCCGGGATCCCTGAGACCTCCGACATCATTGATGAGTGTGGCACCAAAATCCATAGCCTCCCGGAAGATCTCGGGTCGGCGTGTATCGATGGAAAGGGGAACCGGAATCTCGGCCAGGGCTTCGATGGCAGGAAACAGACGGGACCGTTCCTCCTCAGCCGACACGGATCGGGAGCCTGGCCTTGTGGATTCAGCCCCTATGTCGAGGATCTGGGCTCCTGAGTCGATCAGACGGCGGGCATGGTCCAAAAGAGAAGTTGTCCCCGACAGAAGTCCGTCACCTGAAAAAGAATCGGGGGTCACGTTTATGACCCCCATGATGAGAGGGAGATTTCTCTCCCGTCTGGCGTTTTGAAGAATTTCCCGGAGATCAGCCCGGGGCATTTGCCGCCTGGATGAGGGCATCGATCTGGGGAGAATCGAGCGTTTCTTTCTCCAGTAGGGCTTCTGCAATATTGTTCAAGGCCTTCATGTGTCCAGAGATCAGGCTCTTCGCCTTGGCATAGGCATCGAAAATGATGCCACTCACCTCACGATCGATATCGATGGCTGTGGATTCACTGTAATCCCTGCGCTGGAACATTTCCCGTCCCAAAAAGATCTCGTCGTTTTTCTGGGCAAAGGTGATGGGGCCAAGCTTGTCGCTCATTCCCCATTCACAGACCATTTTTCTTGCCAGGTCGGTCGCCCGCTCAATGTCGTTTCCGGCCCCGGTGGTGATGGATTTCGTCACGAGCTCTTCCGCGACCCGTCCCCCCATGAGGATGGCAATGTTGTTGAGAAGAAAATCCTTCCCATAGGTATAACGGTCATCTGTCGGAAGTTGCTGGGTCACTCCGAGGGCGCGACCCCTGGGGATGATGGAAACCTTGTGGACAGGATCTGTCCCCGGAATCAGCTTCGCAACCAGGGTGTGGCCAGCCTCATGGAATGCTGTAACCCGTTTCTCGTCTTCGGTGATGAGGATGGACTTGCGCTCGACGCCCATAAGGACTTTGTCCTTGGCATCTTCGAACTCACTCATCTCGACGACCTTTTTGTCGCGGCGGGCAGCCAAAAGGGCGGCCTCGTTGACAAGATTGGCGAGATCGGCTCCGGAAAATCCCGGAGTGCCGCGAGCCACCGTCTCAAGATTGACAGAAGAGTCGAGGGGGATCTTTTTCGTGTGAACCTCGAGGATCTTGATTCGACCCTTGAGATCAGGTTTTCCCACGATGATCTGCCGGTCAAAGCGCCCAGGACGAAGAAGCGCCGGATCAAGAACATCTGGCCTGTTGGTCGCCGCTATCAGGATGACTCCTTCATTACTTTCGAAGCCGTCCATTTCGACAAGGAGCTGGTTCAGGGTCTGTTCACGTTCGTCGTGTCCTCCGCCAAGGCCAGCTCCCCGATGGCGACCGACGGCGTCAATTTCGTCAATGAAAATGATGCAGGGGGCGTTTTTCTTTCCTTGCTCGAAAAGATCCCGGACCCGTGAGGCTCCGACACCGACAAACATCTCAACGAAGTCCGAGCCGCTGATATGAAAGAAGGGAACGTCGGCCTCTCCGGCAATGGCCTTTGCAAGTAGGGTCTTTCCTGTTCCAGGGGGGCCTACAACAAGGACTCCTTTGGGGATATGTCCGCCCAGCCTCTGAAATTTTGAAGGATCCTTGAGAAACTCCACGATCTCGAAGACCTCTTCTTTCGCTTCATCGACTCCTGCAACGTCGGCAAAGGTGATTTTCTTCTTGTCCTCAGTCATCATTTTGGCGCGTGATTTTCCGAAGGACATGGCCTTGTTCCCCCCGGTCTGCATCTGACGCATGAAGAAAACCCAAAGAAGGACAAGAACCACGATCGGTCCCCATGAAATGAGCAGACTCATGTACCAGGGGCTTTCTCCCGGCGGAATGGCAATGATCCTGACATTGCGTTTCTGGAGTTCCTCGACCAGGTGCGGGTCGTTGGCGGCGTAGGTCTGGAAGTGCGAGCCGTCTTTCATGACGCCATTGATATGGTTCCGCTTGATTGTGACCTCACTGATCTGGTTCATTTCGAGCTTGGAAATGAAATCCGAATAGATCAGGTTTTGGGATGAGGGTTGACGGAACTGGAACATGTCAAAGACGAGAAAGACGACGATTCCGATGATCAACCAGAGGGCGAGATTCTTGTAGAACGGCTTCATCAACAGATTCCTCCTTCAAGGGGTGCGATTTCTGATTCTAGCATGGAGCATACCCCTCTTCAATCTGAATTTATGAAAACGGGCTAGGGGAAAGGATTCCTGAATCCGGAGGTCAGGAGGTTTGTTCGAGGACAGCTATGAAGGGGAGGGTCCGGTACTTGTTCTTGTAGTCAAGCCCGTAACCGATGACAAAACGGTTCGGTATGGAAAATCCCGTATAGTCAGGGGAAAAGGAGACCTCTCTTCCGCCTGCCTTGTCAAGAAGTGCGCAGAACTTGACGCTCTCCGGGTTGTGTCTGGAAAGGACATCCATGATGAGACGGGCGGTTTTTCCAGAATCAATAATATCCTCAATGACAAGAACATCCGTTCCTTTCAGGTTGAGGGAGGGCTCTGAAAGAAGCCGCGTTGTCCCGGCACCGTCGGGGGATGTGGAAGAGGATGTCATCATGAAATCGATCTGGGCCGGGATTCCGATGGATCGGGCGAGATCGGCCGTAAAGGCGAAGGCTCCCTTCAGAATTCCGACCAGAACAAGATTCTTTCCTTCATAGTCCCGTGTTATCCGAAGGCCGAGTTCGCGGATCCGGTGGACGATTTCTTCCTGGGTTATCAGGGGTTTTCCAAAAATTTTTTCCACTCGGACCGCTCCCGAACCTGATAGGTTAACGTGACCGCACTTCCTGACCCATTGTGCGGCAGTAGCCCCGTAACATCGAGGATTCCAGGAATCCAGAGGGCATAGGGGCCTCGGCACAACACAGGGAGCATGAACTTTCTGGACCATGGCAGGGGGCGGTTCTTCCAGATCGAGGAAACCGATCGCGGCGAACCGCCCGTCTGGTCCGGCAAGATCCGTTGGCCGGGAGTCCAATAGCAGACCGAAAAGGATTCCTTTGGACCCGTCTGGTCCGGGAGCATGAGGGATGCGGAGATTCCGGGCCCTCGGGATCGATCCCTCACGATCTCGCTCCTATTGGACCTCTCAACGAAAAGGGTCCCACCACGGGGAAGCGGGATCGTCGTTGCCGTGAAGCCATCTTGCTGGGCCCCGGGAGGCAGTTCGTATCGCCAATTGTTCGATTCAGGATATTTGTATACCAGATCCGTCCTCCCAAATACAATACTGAGAATCCAATCCTTTCCGACGGGATAGTTCAGGAGATTTTTCCCCGGATCGGCCTCTTCAAGCGTCCTGAGGAGATTCCTCTCGGGAGGGAGAGGCAATCCAAAGTTTCCTTGCCGGTTGAGAAGAGATCGCAGGAAAAGTCCCTGAGCTGAAGGACGGAGGGACTGGTACATGTAGAGGGAAAATCTTACCTTTCCGGGAGATTCTTCCTCGCAGAGAAGGGGCGTCAAAATACGGTTGGGGGATATTTCCCGTTCCATGAGTGTTGCAAGGTGGCCCAGGTGCCGCGATCCGTAGGGAGGAAAGAAGCGATCGATCTCCCCCCTGAGGGTGAGGCGGATTCGATTTCTGAGGTGGGCCGGGTCCAGGTTGGCCGGATCATCCCTGTAAGGCAGTCCTTCGAGAACCAGGGCCTGTCGTATCTCCTCCCTTCTGAATCCCAGGAGGGGCCGGAAGATTCTCCCTCGGCTCTCTTCGGCGATTCCTATGAGAGAACGGGGTCCTCCTCCCCTGAAAAGGTTGGCCAGTACCGTTTCGATCCGATCGTCTAGTTGGTGGCCAAGAAAGATCGCAGATTGGGGGTGGGTGGAAAGATAGGATTCAAAAAATGAATGGCGTTCCTGTCTCAGAACAGTTTCGGAAATGTTTTGTCGTGAAAGATTAGGGGAGGGGGAGCACCTGGCATAGATCGGAAGGCCCATCGTCCGGGAGAGATTTTCAACGAACTTTTGATCGTCCTTGTTCTTTTTTTCATCCGTATGGTGATTGAAGTGCAGGATGGTGAGGGAGATGGAGGGTGTGGCGAGGCGTTTCAGAAGGTGACAAAGAAAAACGGAGTCTCCCCCTCCCGAAACAGCGATGGCCCATTCGCGAAATCTGGGAGGATTGCCCTCTCGGGCCAGGAGAGCGTGACGGAAGAAAAAATCCCTGGCCTTTGACTCAAAGGGGTCCAACGGATCCAGTAAAGGGATGGTCATGGAGGACCTGCCTTGCTTCTGCGACATCTGCCGTGATCTGGAGCTTGAGGGCATCGACACTTGCGAAGGAGCGCTCTCCGCGGATCCTGTGGTAGAAGAAAACCCTGTGCCACTTGCCATAGCAGTCCCTGTCGAAATCAAAAAGATAGGTTTCGACCACAGGATGATGGGTTCCGAAAGTAGGTTTGGTCCCGATATAGGTGGCCCCATCGTAATAGCTTCCGTCGATCTGGGTCCGGGTTGCATAGACCCCAGGGGGAGGAATTAGACGATGGACGGGGGGGATCAGGTTCAAGGTGGGGAAGCCAAGCAGCCGGCCGCGTTTTTCCCCCATTGAAACAGGGCCCGAGACCTCGACTGCTCGAGTCAGGAGCCTGTTGGCCTCTTCGATATCTCCTTGGTCGACGGCTTTTCTGATCCGTGAACTCGAAACTCGCTGTCCCTTCTCCTCATAAGGCGGGACCGAAGAAACCTCCACTCCCAAGGGGGACAGGACTCTTTTGAGATCCTCGAGGGAACCGGACCTCCCGTGGCCGAACCGGAACCCCTCTCCGACAATCAGGGAGGCGGGATGGAAAAGATCCCAGAGAACAGAAAGGGAAAAGTCTTCCGGGGAGAGCAACTGAACATCCTTGTCGAAGGCGAGAACAACTAGAATGTCCAGTCCAAGGCTGGAGAGGACTTCTTCTTTTTGATCCGGGGACATGATCATGCGGAAAGGTGTTTCCGGGGACAGAAAAAAAAGCGGGTGGGGATCGAAGGTCAGAAGCAGGGAGGGGAGACGCTTCTTTTGGGAAATATCCAGAAGCCGCCTGAGAAGAAATTGATGGCCTGCATGAATCCCGTCAAAGTTTCCAATGGTCATGACGTGGGGACCAGGGGGAAGGGTCTCGCGCAAGGACTTCAAGGATCCCCTGAAGGTTTTCATGGTTACCGGCCAAGAAGTCTAGCAGCTGCAACTGCAAAATAGGTGACGATCATCTGGGCTCCCGCGCGGCGAATAGCTGTCAAGGTCTCGATCATGACCCGCTCCTGGTCGATCCAGCCATTTTGACCCGCGGCACATATCATGGAGTATTCACCGGAGACCTGGTAGGCTGCGACCGGAAGGTCCGATGTTTGAGAGACCCTGGTGATGATGTCCAGATATGAAAGGGCCGGCTTAACCATCAGAATATCGGCCCCTTCTTCCGCATCGAGGCGAGCTTCCCGGAGGGCGTCCCTGATTCCCCGATAGTCCATCTGATAGGATGATCGGTCTCCGAACTGCGGCCCGGACATCATGGCCTCCCGGAAGGGGCCATAAAATCCGGAGGCATATTTGACCGCATAGGACAAAATAAGTGTGTCGGTAAAGGCATTCCTGTCGAGAAGTGTTCGAATGGCCATCACGCGTCCGTCCATCATGTCGGACGGGGCGACAATATCAGCGCCTGCCTGGGCGTGAAGAAGAGCCATTTTTGAGAGAATGTCGAGAGTCGGGTCGTTCTCGATCCTTTCCCCGCAAACGAGTCCGCAATGTCCGTGGGTTGTATATTCGTCGATACAGATATCGGTCATGATGACATAGTCAGGAAAGAGGGAGCGGATTTTTCCAATGGCCATGGGGACGGGCCCATCCGGATTCAGGGCTTCCGACCCTGTTTCATCCTTGGTTTGAGGGATCCCGAAGAGAAGGACCGACCGGATCCCTGCTTCCCAAGCCTCACCAAGGATTTCTGGGAGTCTGTCGAGCGAATACCGGAAAACTCCCGGCATCGATGAGATCGGTTCTTTCCGTCCCGATCCCCAGGTCACGAAGAGGGGAAGAATCAGGTGATCGGGTGAGAGGTCGACCTCCCGGACAAGATTTCTGATAGTCGGGGAATTCCTCAGTCGGCGGGGACGTTCGACAGGATGGCTCACGTGGACAATTGCTCCTCGGGATTGAAGGTTTTTTTCTCGGTGGAGGTCTGGTCGTCAGGAGTCTTTCCAGAGATCTCCGAATTATTCCCTATCGGGGCGAGGAAATCCAGCGCGGCATCAAGAATGCCAGATACCGTGGGGGCTTGGGCCAGAATGATCTTGTCTACTGATCCGTCACTCAGTGCGCCACCAGTGGTCGGTCCGATGGCAAGGGAGGGAATGGATAGAATTTTCTTCCGATGATCTGGAAAAATCTCCAGGAGTCCTGAAAATGCAGAAGGGCTATAGTAGACGGCAAGATCAATCTCCCCCTCTTCGAGCAGCGACTCGAGGCGATCCCGTTTGTATGCCGGGAGGGAGGGAAGGACATTTTCATAGACACCGATGGTGTCGACAGTGAAGCCAAGGGAGGAGAGTCCGTCCGGAATCAGTCCGGATCCCCTGTCCCCCCGGACGAGGAGGATTTTTCCGGTTCGGGGTCCGGGAAGGTTGGAAAATGCGTCCAGGACCCCCTGCCCGTGGGATTGTTCAGGGGTCGCGTCAGGAAAGATTCCGAAGGACTCGAGGGCCTGGGTGGTGGCTGGTCCCATCGAGAAAATCCTGAGTCCGGAGAGGGAACGCACGTCCTGTCTTCTGTCGGCGAGCTCCCTGATAAAGTGGCGCACTCCGTTAGGACTCAAGAATACCAGCCAGGAATACTGTCCCAGATTCATGATTTTTTCCCCGGCATTTTCCCCAAGTCCAGGAACCACAGAAATGGTCGGACATGAAATGACAGTCGCCCCAAGTGATTCAAGAAGATTGGACAGTTCTTCCGAATGTTCACGTTCCCGGGTGAGAAGGATCCGTTTTCCAAAAAAAGGAAGCCGATGAACCCAGGAAATTTCCGAACGAAGGGTGACGACTCCGCCGATCAGGAGGGTGACGGGGGGAGAGAGCGCGGTGCGGTCGAGAAAACCCGAAAGCTCTCCGAGCTTTGTCTCAAAGGATTCCTGCCTCGACGTGGTTCCCCACCTGACTAGGAGGACAGGAGTATTGGAAGAAAGCCCAGCCTTAAGAAGTCTGTCAGCAAGCTGTTTCATATACATGACGCCCATCAGGACGACAATCGTCTGGTTACTCCCTGAAAGCCCCGCCAAGTCCTCTGGACTCCAATTCGCGGGATTGTCATGGGCTGTCAAGATCACGAGCCTTGAATTGTGATCCCTGTGGGTGACGGGAACACCCGCATAGGCGGGCACGGCAATGGGAGAGGAAATCCCTGGAACCACAGAAAAGGGAATGCCTGCGCGTTTCAGGGCCTGGGCCTCTTCCCCGCCCCTCCCGAAGACAAAGGGATCCCCTCCCTTGAGACGAACGACCACTCGACCCTTCCGGGCATATTCGATCATGGTGTCTTCGATTTCCGCCTGGGTCATGCGAGGGTGATTCCTGATCTTCCCGACATCGATTCGGAGTGCCTGAGGAGGGGCCAGGTCGAGGAGTTCAAGCGGAACGAGATGGTCATAGAGGACCACATCGGCCGTTCCAAGGACATGGGCCCCCTTTCTCGTCAGAAGGCCGGGATCTCCCGGGCCGGCTCCCACAAGATGGACCAGAGGGAGAATCTTCCTGATTTCTTTCGTCCGTGTATGGCGGGCCACGGGTGAAACTCCTCGTATAGTCAGGGTCAAGGGACCGTCAGGTCGTTTGTTTTTTTATCCGACTTTCCATTATGAGGGAGGACTTTCGGGTCTTCAAGCAAAAAGGAATGACAACGGAAGAGAACATCAGTGGGATGAAACAGCGTCCAGCAAGTCTTTTCCCCCCCGATCAAGAAGTCTTTTCCCGGCTTCCTGCCCCAGCTCGATGCCATCGGTGGCCGGACCCGTTATGGTTTCCTCAAGGAGTGTTGTTCCTTCGGGATTCAGGACTCTGGCCACGATTTCGATTCTGCCGTCTGGAAGAATACGGCCATGGGCTGCCAGCGGGAGCTGGCAGCCTCCATTTAGAGCGGCCAGGACTCCTCTTTCCGCAAGGACGCAAAGGGTGGTCTCTTGGTCGGAGATCCTGTCGAGAATACCCTTGATTTTCTGGTCATCCGCTCGGAACTCGAGTCCCAAAGCCCCCTGACCTACAGCGGGAAGGGAGAGGTTTGTCGGGAGAAACTGGCGAATTCTGTCGGCAAAGCCAAGACGGACAAGACCTGCCGCGGCAAGAATGATCGCATCGACCTGTCCCTCGTCCAGCTTCCTGAGCCTTGTTCCGACGTTTCCGCGAAGGGAAACGAATTTCAGGTCGGAACGGAAATGGCTAAGTTGCGCCATCCGGCGAAGGGACGAAGTCCCGACCCGGGCCCCTGCCGGGAGAGATTCCAGGGATGAATACCGTCCTGAAACGAAGGCATCCCTCGGATCCTCCCTGGCAAGAATAGCTCCAATGACGAGTCCCTCCGGAAGAAAAGCGGGAACATCCTTCATGCTATGGACCGCGAGGTCGATGGTCCGGGCAAGGAGAGCCTCCTCAATTTCCTTGACAAAGAGACCCTTTCCTCCGACCTGTGAGAGAGGAACCGAGAGAATCATGTCTCCGGTCGTTTTGATGATTGTCAGTTCGCTTGGGATTCCCGCACTCTGCTCGATCAGTGTTGCCACATGACGGGCCTGCCAAAGGGCAAGTTCGGATCCTCTTGTCCCTATTCTGATGGGGGATTTTACTGACGGGGAAGGCTTCAGCAAGATTGTTCGCCTGGAAGGGGAAAGTCGGATCGTGTGGAATCGAGGGCAGAAGACTTTTTGTCAGCCGGCCCACCTTCCTCCCGTGAGGAGTTATCCTGGGAAAGAAGTTCTGGCGACAGTCCGTAGCAACGAGAGATCCATTCCCACGCCTCCTCTAGATTCGAGGAGTTTCTAAGGGTCTGGTAGGTCGGGTGGAGCATTTTGTTGACAAGGGACTGGGCCAGGATCATAACCTGCTTCCTGGTATCCTCGGGGAGGCTTTCAAGTGTCCGGGAAAAACGGTCAAACTCAGACTGCTGGAGTTTCTCGGTATGACGTCTGAGGGCCTGGATGAGGGGGACCGCGGACCGTTCGGCGCGCCATTTCTGGAATTGCGCAATCTCCTGGCGGACTATTTCCCTGGCGGCGTAGGTCTCCATCTCCCTTTCTTTCTGATTTGATTCGACGACCGATTTCAAGTCATCGATATTGTAGAGAAAGGTATTTGAAAGACGGGAAATTTCAGGGTCGATATTCCGGGGTACGGCGATGTCGATAAGGAAGAGAGGCCGAAAATCACGAGA
>JAKAWK010000155.1 GCA_021827365.1 Nitrospirota bacterium | reverse complement strand
AGCCTCAACCTGGCCTATTTCGAAGAGCGTCCCGCCTATGAGGCCCGGGAGCTTCCGGTAGCGGCCCGAAAGGGATTTTCCGAGATCGAATCCGCAGCCCCGGCCGACCTGATCCGGACGGAGGCGGACCGGTGCTTCTCCTGCGGCCACTGTCTTGAATGCGACAACTGCTGGACCCTGTGTCCCGACGGGGCGGTTTTAAGGACGGCCGGGATTCCCGGAATGCCGGTTCCCTATGTCTTCGACTACGATTATTGCAAGGGGTGCGGTCTCTGCGCCCGGGAATGTCCGTCGGGCCATATCCGGATGGTTCCCGAAGACTAGGGAGGAAATCCCCCGGCCGTTTCCTAGGACAAGGGATATAAGGTTTCGGGGAACCGGTCCTCTGCCGGCAGGGACCAGAAGACAGCCTGTTCGCTTTGTAAGGACGTTCAGGCCCTGACCCTGAGATCGATATTATAGGCCGGAGACTAAAGGCCAGGGATCCCCGGCTTGGCAAGAGCCCCCTACAATTCCTTTCCCCACCCAAAAATGGAAATCAGGCTCTCCCAGGCCGAGATCGGTTCCCCCCCGATTTTCACGAGAGGAGTCTTTCTGGCTCTTTTGAAACAGGCTGTGTGAGATTCCCGATGTAAAGAAGGATGTCCTGTCCCATCCCGTTTATGGCCGGGAAGGAGACGGGACATCCTCTTTCGGAGAATGGGCGCAGAGACCGCGCTTTTTAAGTCGGCGGGTGTCTGCTTGCGTGAAAAGCGGTTTCTGACATCAGGAGGTCAGGACGCTCTCCTGGGACAGGTCAAGAGGGATTCCTCTTTTTTCTGCAAGCTTGACGAAGATCGACTTCGAGACCTCGATGACCTCCTCGCGGCTCATGCAGAAGGGCGAGCTCCCCGCGTCGGGACAGGTCCGGATCAGGTCCCGGAACCCGTCAAACATCGCCAGGAAAAGGGCCGGCTCGGTCTCCCGGGGGATGTCGTACCCCGCATACAATCGCTCGACATAGAGTTCGAAGGCCTCAACGTTGTTTTCGATCCAGACCGGTATGATGTTCGGCGCCGGCGGGCACTCGCAGTTGGTCGGAGAGTATTTTCCGATCCGGTAGGCCTCGGTGACGAGCTTTTCAGTCGATACCCTGAGGCGGGTAGCCGGGCCGGCTGATGGCTCTTCCTTTTTCCTGTTCCAGAAAAACATGACGTCCCCCTTTGATGGGAGTGAATGATCAATCCGTACGAAATCCGGATCCGGATTGATCATGGGAGATTCCGGGAAAACCGGCTATGATGCCGGTCATACGGGAAATCGAGGGAATTTCGGGGGATCAGACCGATCGGGAGGGGCGGGGGGCGATCAGTTCGATTTCGTAGCCTTCCGGGGCATCGATAAAGGCAAAGATGCTGTTCTCGGTCTGTGTCGGACCATCGGTCACCGGAACTCCCAGTCTTCCGAGCCGCTCCAGGGTCCGGTCCATGTTGTCCACACGGAAGGCCAGATGGACGAGGTCCGGAGGAACCACGACCGTCCCGGAGGCGGGAAACTCGGTGATCTCAAGTTCGGTCTCGGAGCCTTTGGCTTTCATGTAGGCGATTTTTGAGCCCCGGGGGGAGACGATACGGCGGATTTCAGAGAGACCCAGGATATCCCGGTAGAAGGCCACGGTGCGTTCGAGATCGTTCACGCGCATCCGGACATGAAGGAGGGTGGAAACCAGGGGAGAGTCTTCGGCCATCTAGTCCTCCAGGGTCGAAAGGTCGCCTTCGGGAAGTCCCAGCTCCCGGGCCTTCAGGACCCGTCGCATGATCTTTCCGCTCCGGGTCTTGGGAAGGGAGATGACGATATCGACCTCGTGGGGTTCGGCGATGCCCCCCAGTTCGGCCCTCACATGTTTTTTGATCTCGTCATGGGGAGGGGGCTCCTCGGAGGCGTGGGAATGAAGCACGACAAAGACCTTGATGATCTCCCCCCTGAGCTCGTCCGGCTTTCCGATGGCGGCCGCCTCGGCAATCTTGGGATGGGTAATGAGAGCGCTTTCGATCTCGGCCGTTCCCAGCCGGTGGCCGGCCACCTTGATCACGTCGTCCACGCGGCCGAGGAAGAAGAAATAGCCGTCCTCGTCTCTCCGGGCCGAATCCCCCGAAAAGAAGGCATCGGGAATCTCCGTCCAGTATTTCCGGTAGCGCTCCGGGTCCCGGAAGACGGTCCGGAACATGGAGGGCCAGGGGGTCCGGATGACCACCGTCCCGGTCTGGCCGGGAGGCAGGGTTTGTCCGGAGGCGTCGACGACGTCGGCCACTATACCGGGGAAGGGACGGCCGGCAGACCCGGGCTTTTCCGGGGTCGAAGGCAGCGGGGTCACCATGATCATGCCCGTTTCCGTCTGCCACCAGGTGTCCATGATGGGGAGCTTGCCGCCCGTGACCTTGTGGAACCAGTGCCAGGCCTCGGGATTTAAGGGCTCGCCCACCGAGCCTAAAATCCTCAAAGACGACAGGTCGCATCCGGCGGGCCAGGATTCTCCGAAGCGCATCTGAAGGCGGATTGTGGTGGGAGTCGAATAGTAGACGGTGACCCGGTGGCGTTCGATCAGGGACCAGTGCCGGCCCGCATCGGGATATTCGGGG
>JAKAWK010000154.1 GCA_021827365.1 Nitrospirota bacterium | reverse complement strand
GATTGTCCAGACGCACATTGATGATTTCCTTTTTTTGCGATGTCCGGCTGAAAAGAATGAGAAGGAGAATGGAGAGGACAAGCGAGACGAAAACGATCGTCCGAAGACTCTCCCGTGACCATCCAAAGGAGAAAAAGACTTCGATGGCCAACAGAAAAACCAGCATGATCAAGAAACCCTGCCACAGGGCCCCCTTCAGGGAGTTCCACGCAAAAGGAGTCTTTCCGAAGGGGTGGGGCGGCTCCCGCATGAGACCCTCCCGCTCCGGTTCGGCTTCAAAGAGAAGGGAGCAGGAAGGATCGATAACAAACTGCAGGAGGACGATGTCGACAGGGGTCAGGATCAATCCACCCCCGTAGACGGCCCCCAACAAACCAAGGCCCGCAAGGGGGATATGTACCCCAACGGCAAACCTGATGGCCGACGTGATGTTGTCGACAATTCGCCGTCCCATCCGAAGCCCTTCGACAAGGTCCAGGAAACTGTCCTCCACGAGGACCAGGGATGCGGCCTGACGGGCGACATCGGTTCCCTTTCGGCCCATGGAGATCCCAATATGGGCCGCCTTGAGAGCCGGGGCATCATTGACCCCGTCTCCTGTCATCGCGACGATATTCCCGTTTTTCTTCAGGATTTCCACCAGACGGAGTTTTTGTTCGGGTCGAAGGCGGGCATAGACCGAGACATCGGAGAGGGAGATTTTCTCCGGATCAACCAGGGAATCGAGGGTGGGACCCGTCATCACATTCCGCTCCGGGATTCCCACGGCCCTTGCCACCGAGCGGGCTGTTTCAGGGTGGTCCCCCGTCATCATGATCACGCGAATTCCCGCTCTCTGGCATTCGCCGATCGCCTCCCTGACGCCACTGCGGGGAAGATCCTTGAACCCCAAAAAGCCTAGGAAGGCAAAGGGGACCTGATGCAAACTGTCGGGAAGAGAGGAGGAGGCCATTCTTCCTGTCGCCACGCCCAGAACCCTGAACCCCTCCCGGGCCAGAGATTCGACGGTCAGACTCAGCCTTGAGAGCTCTTCCGAAGGAAGGTGGCACAAATCCAGAACGGATTCGGGAGCCCCCTTGGTGGCAAAAAGAAAAGGCCTTTCCTCCGAGGTTTCGAAGACACGTGACATGGCCAGGATGGGAGGCTCGAGAGAATAGACCTTGACCGGGCTCCAGCCTTCATGAAGATGCTCCGTCCCGGAAAGAAACTTCTTTCCAAAAATGGCAATGGCCTTGTCCATTGGATCTTCAGACTGGGGAGAAGACGCCAGAACCGCATATTCGATGATCTTGTGAAACTCTTCGGGAAAGGAGGCATCGTCAGAGGTATGAAAGACATGGTCTCTCCCCACGACGGTTTCGAGACTCATACGATTTTCAGTCAGCGTTCCAGTCTTGTCGACGGCCAGAACAGTGACCGACCCCAGGACTTCAACTGCACTCATGCGCTTCACAAGGACATTTTTTTTCGCGAGACGAAAGGATCCCAGGGCAAAAAAGACCGTCAGGATCACGGGGATTTCCTCGGGGAGGATGGCCATCACGAGAGCCAACCCGCCGAGAAGGCTTTTCAGGAGGTCCCCATGCGCCACAGACCGGAAAAGGATAACATCCAGCAAGGCCAAGCCTAACCCTATGCCGGTGGATATCCTGACAAACCTCGCCGAATCCTTTTCGAGGATCGAGGGGCTTGATGTGATTCGGGACAGGGCGCCGCCTATCCCGCCAATGGCGGTTTTTTCGCCCGTCGCCCACACACGGGCCCTGCCGCTTCCCCATGTCACCATCGTTCCGGCAAAAAGAAACGGGCTCGTCGTCTCTCCGGGGTGCCCGAACGGCAGATTCTCAGACCCGGGAAGCTTGAGAACCGGCAGGGATTCTCCCGTGAGGAGGGATTCGTCGATCTGGAGTCGTCCCTCAAGAAGGCGGAGGTCGGCCGGGACCCTGTCGCCCTCTTCCAGGACCACCAGGTCTCCCCTCACCACCTGCCTGACAGGGAGGCTCATCCGCTCCCCTCCCCGAATGACCGTCGTCCGGGGAGCGGCTACCTGCGAAAGAGCTGTCAGGGCCTGTTCTGTTTTCCGTTTTTGAAAAAAGGTCATTCCCAAGACAACGAGGACGAAGGAGAGAAGAATCGTTCCCTCGGAGCGGTCTCCCAGGAAAAAGTAGACCACACCTCCACCGAGGAGGAGAAAAAGCATGGGTTCCGAAAGAAGCGTGAGCATCTTCCGGAAAAGAGGCAGGGGACGCTCCTGGGGGAGCAGGTTTTCGCCCTCTTCCCCAAGAATCCGGCGAGCATCGGAAGGATCGAGTCCTCGGAGATCCATGGGGTCCATCGGGGCTCTGCTTGTGTTGAGCGGCCGGCATCAGTTACGATAATCCTACCGCATGAATTCTTTCAATGCCGGACCATTTTTGCTTCACACCAATAAGGTACCTTCAATTTCCAGAGGAGATCTGAATGCCGAAGCCCGAAAAACATGTCTTTATCTGCGTCCAATCCCGTCCTCCGGGCCATCCCCGTGGATCCTGCGCCCAGAGAGGGGCGATGGAGGTCTATCAGGCCATGGCCATGCAGCTCGAACAGGGGGGCCTTTCCCGTCGATTTGCCGTGACCAACACGGGCT
>JAKAWK010000058.1 GCA_021827365.1 Nitrospirota bacterium | reverse complement strand
TACTCCCGACGTTTTGTCATCGGCGGGTCCTACGCCGTGGGACTCGTGATCTTCCTGATTTTCGTCGTCATCAACTTTGTCGTGGTCACCCGGGGGGCCGGCCGTATCGCCGAGGTCGCGGCCCGGTTTACGCTCGATGCCCTGCCGGGTAAGCAGATGGCCATCGACGCCGATCTCAATTCGGGGTCGATCAAGGAAGAAGAGGCCCGCAAACGGAGAAAGGAGCTGACGCGGGAATCAGAATTTTACGGGGCGATGGACGGGGCTTCGAAGTTTGTCCGGGGGGATGCCATTGCGGCGGTCATGATCCTTTTCATCAACATCATCGGCGGTCTGGTCATCGGAACCCTTCTGATGGGGATGGCCGTGGGAGATGCCCTGCAGGTCTATACCCTCCTGACGATCGGAGAAGGGCTGGTGGCCCAGATTCCCGCCCTGATCGTCAGCGTGGCAGCCGGAATCGTCGTGACACGCTCCTCTTCCACCAACGAGCTTGGGATGGACATGCGGGAACAGCTTTTTTCCCGGAGCCGGGCGATGGGGGGGACCTCGGCGATCCTTCTCTTCCTTTCGGCCGTCCCGGGACTGCCCCATATGGCCTTTCTCCTGATGGGAGGACTTCTTGGGGGAATCGCCTGGTCGGTCAGGAAGGCCCGTCTCAAGACCGAGAGCGCCCGGAAGGAGGAAGAGTCCAAAGCTCCTCCGGCTCCGGAAAACATCGAGCAGTTTCTGTCCCTGGACCTTCTCGAGATCAATGTCGGGTATGGTCTGGTGAGTCTCGTGGAAGGGGGGGCGAGCGGCGACCTGACCGAGCGGATCAAGGGAATCCGGCGCCAGCTGGCGGGTGAACTGGGGATCATTGTCCCCCCGATCCACATTCGGGACAACCTCCAGCTCAAACCGGAAGAATACATGATCCTTCTCAAGGGCAATCCGGTCGGACGCTGGGAACTGAAACCCGGATTCTTGCTGGCCATGAATGCCGCCGGCACCCTCGAAGAGATCACGGGTACTCCTGTCAAGGAACCGACATTCGGCCTTCCCGCCATCTGGATCTCCTCCGAGCAGCAGGAGGCAGCCGAGGCATCGGGGCTGACGGTCGTCGACCCCGTGACGGTCCTGGCCACACACCTGACGGAGATCCTCCGGACCCATGCCGACGAGCTGGTGGGTCGCCAGGAGACCCAGCGGCTGCTCGATGCCCTCGCCCGGGATTATCCCAAGCTTGTCGAGGACCTTGTTCCTGGCCAGATTTCCCTCGGAACGCTGGTTTCGGTCCTTCATGCCCTCCTCTCCGAGAGGGTCTCGATCCGGGATCTCCGGACGATCCTGGAATCCCTGTCGGACCAGATCGCCTCCGGGCGGGATGCCAAGGATGTGACACTTCTGGCCGAAGGGGTCCGCCAGGCCCTGGGACGGACGATCGTCAATCCCTATCTCACAGGACGTGGACGACAGCTGTCCGTCATCAGCCTCGACAGCCGCTGGGAGGAGCAGCTCCAGAAGGTCCTGTCCGGCGGGGGAGGGGGAACAGGGCGGCCTTTGGCCCTCGATCCGGGTCTGGTCCAGAAATTGCTCACAAATCTCGGAAAGATTCTGGAATCCCAGGGTAAAAGGGGGATACAGGGAGTCCTGCTCGTGGCCCCGCAGGCGCGCTTCGGGATCCGACGGCTGGTGGAGCGCTATTTTCCCTCCCTCCCCGTGCTGTCTCCCCAGGAGATCCCGGCGGACATTCCGATCCAGGCGTCAGATGTCGTACGATACCAGGAGGCATGAGGGATGATGATCAAGTCATTCGAAGGGGGCGACATGAACGATGCCCTCAGGAAGGTGAAGAAGGAGCTGGGGCCGGATGCCGTCATCCTCTCCTCCCGGAAAACCGAACGATCCGGATCCTCCGGCACTCCCGGTGTCGTGGTGACGGCCGGCCTTCCCCAAATGGATCCTCCCTGGGCCCGGGACCTTCCGGGGGCTCCCGAGGAGGTCCCGGATGGCGTCCGTCTGTCGGAGATGGATGCCCTCCGGGAAATCATCGCGAGAATGGAGCGGGAGTGGGGGGCCGGCTCTTCGCGGGAAATCCAGGGATTGTTGGCCCGGGCCGGACACCTGTCCGGCGGTCTCCTTTCGCCAGCCCTGCCCCCCTTCGATCCTGTGGAGGAGGCCAGGAAGATTCTGGCGGCGTCAGGATTCCCGGGGGAAGAGCAGGACGATCTGGTCGAGGCCTTCCGCCTCCTCTCCTACCATCCCGTGGACTGGAGTTCTTCCCAGGTCCAGTCCCTTCTCCAGTTTCTTGTGGCCCAGAAACTCGACGTTTCCGGCTCCCTTTTTTCAGGGGAACGGGCGAACGGTCGTCCCCAGGTCATTCTTTTTGTCGGGCCCACCGGGGTGGGGAAGACCACGACCATTGCCAAGATCGCCGCGATGCTCGTGGCCCGTCAACGCCGTCCGGTGGGTCTCGTGAATCTTGACACCTATCGGATCGGGGCTGTGGAGCAGCTTAGAATCTACGGAGACCTGATGGGGGTTCCGGTGGAGGTCGTGAGCAGTCCTTCGCGCCTCTCCGGGGCAATCGGACATCTCCGGGAGAGCGAGGTCATTTTGGTGGACTCGGCGGGACGTTCGGAGGGGGGAGCCGACGACCTTTCTCCGTTCCTGTCTGTCCTGGGATCGGGAGGGCCATGGGATTTCAAGTCCGTGCTGGTCGTCTCAGCCACACAGAAGTCGGACGACCTCAACCGGACGCTCCATCGATTCGCCAAGATCAGACCCGAGGCTCTCGTGGTGACAAAGGTTGACGAAACGGGATCCCTGGGGTCCCTGTATCCGCTTCTGGCCCACAGCCGGATCCCGGCGGCCTATGTGGGCACGGGTCAGAAAGTTCCGGAGGACATCGAGCTGGCTCACGGAGGTCGGCTGGCACAATGGATGATTGAAGGATGGAGTCGCGATGGATCAGGCATCCGGACTTAGAGGCGAGGGAATGGGTTCACATGCCGAGAACAGGAGGATCCATCTTCCCCGGGTGATTTCGATCACCAGCGGGAAGGGGGGAGTCGGAAAGACCAATGTTTCCGCAAACATGGCCTACATCATGGCCACGCGCTTCGGACTCAGGGTCCTGGTTCTTGATGCGGACCTGGGACTGGGAAACATGGACGTCCTCTTCAATATCCGGCCTAAGTATACCCTTCAGGATGTTCTCATGGGGGACCGCTCCCTTCCGGAAATCCTCGTGAGGGGGCCCGGCGGGATCCTGATCCTTCCCGCCGCTTCCGGGGTCGAGGAGATGACCAGCCTGAGCCGAGACCAGAACCTGCGTCTTCTCGAGGAATTCGAGAACCTCTCCTCGGATCTCGATGTTCTCCTCATCGATACGGGAGCCGGCATTTCCGAAAATGTCCTGACATTCAATCTGGCCAGCCGGGAGACGGTTGTCGTCGTGACTCCGGAACCGACGAGCCGGACTGACGCCTTCGCCCTCATGAAGGTTCTTTTCAGACGCCAGGCCGACAAGCCTTTTCTCTTCCTGGCCAACATGGTCCGGGACAAACAGGAGGGAGTGGCCCTCTTCGATCTGGTTTCCCGGGTTGCGGATTCCTACCTTCCGGGACTCTCCCTTTCCTTCGCCGGCCACCTTCCCGCCGACCCTTCCCTGACCCAGGCGGTCAGGGCCCAGAAAGCCATTGCCGAGATGCTTCCGGGGGCTCCCTTTTCGAAGGGTATGGAGGGGGTCGTCCGGAGCCTTTTATCCCGTCCTCCCAAAAGCGGAGGAGAGGGAGGGATCGGCCTGTGGATGAAAAGACTGGCCGGGGCGGGACAGGAAATGCCGTGATGGATCTTGTTGTGAACTAGTTGTGGATTCGGTATAATGTATTTTGTTTAAAATCCGTGCTGATGGATTTCCTGTGAAAAGTGAGAGTCCTTCCGGTGGACCTCTTTAGACATGAAGGCGGGAGATGGCCTTGGAGCTCGATGAGGCGATGATCAAGGAATTCGCCGGGACAATCAAATATCACGCCATGAGATATGCGCACCGTCTCCCACCCGAAATCGGGGTGGAGGACCTGATCAGTGTCGGACTCCAGAGCCTTGTTGAAAGCGCCCGACGGTTTGATCCTTCCCGCGGGCTCAAGTTCAAGACCATGGCCGAGCACAGGATCCGGGGAGCGATGCTCGATGAAATCCGGTCCATGGACTGGGTTCCGAGATCCGTGCGCGAAAAGCAATCCGAGGTTTCTGCCATCCGAACACTTTTGGAGAAGGAGCTCGGCCGGGAGCCGCGAGAAGACGAAATCGCCAGGAAGATGGGGCTTTCAGAGGAGGCGATGGCCCAGCTTCTCTGGGAGATCGATACCCACCCGGCCCTTTCCCTTGACGAATTTTTCTCTCCGGAGGAGACAGAGGGGGAGTCCCTGGGGGACAGGCTTCCTGAAACCCGCCAGGAAGATCCCTTAGGCCAGCTGATCCGTGTCGACGCTGTGGAGAAGCTTACGCGGGCCCTGGAATCCCTTCCGGACAAGCAGCGGCTGGTCCTGACCCTTTATTATTACGAAGAGCTGACGATGAAGGAAGTGGCCCAGGTTCTCGAGGTCAGCGAATCGCGGGTCTCCCAAATTCATGCCCAGGCCCTTCGGGCCGTCAAATCTATCCTCAGAAAGACGATGGGGGAAGCGTCTCACCCTTGCGGAGAGTGATTCGCAAGTCCTTCCGGTCGTAACGGGAGGCTCGCGGTCAAGATCCTGAACAGGGGGTTGAGAACTGTCAAATTGTGTCCGATAAGAGACTATCGGAAGGAGCGGGATTCTGTCGGTCGAAAACGGCGTACCCAGGCCGGGACCGAAAGATCCTCTGTCCGGCCGGTATCAATGAGTGAAGGAAGGAGTTCCGATGATCAATTTTGGGATGAAGGTTCTGGTTGTGGATGACTTTTCCACGATGCGCCGGATCGTCAAGAACACCCTTCGCCAGATCGGGTTCACGAATATCGAAGAAGCGGAGGATGGCCAGAAGGCCTATGACCGGCTGATCGTAGAGAAGTTTGATTTCGTTGTCAGCGACTGGAACATGCCGAACATGACGGGGATCGATCTTTTACGGAAGGTTCGGGCGACACCGCAGATCAAGGATATTCCGTTCCTTATGGTGACGGCGGAGGCCAAGCAGGAAAACATCGTCGAGGCGATCAAGGCCGGCGTGTCGAACTACATCGTCAAGCCCTTCACCGTGGCGACACTCGACGAGAAGGTGAAAAAGATCTTCAAGGAAAAGTAACTCCCGGATCCGGGAGAGGACGGGTGGAGGGTGGACGATGAGCGAGGGATTCGATAACGACGAAATGAAGGAAATTGTCCAGGACTTTCTGCAGGAAGCCTCCGAGATGCTCGAGGGCCTCGACAATTACTTCGTCCAGCTTGAAAACAATCCGGAAGACAGGACCCTCCTCAATGAAATATTCCGGACTGCCCACAGCATCAAGGGATCGGCGGGTTTTATCGGCTTGAACCGGATCGTGGAGGTTGCCCATCACGCGGAAAATGTCCTGAATCAGCTCCGGACGGGCAATATGCGCGCCGAGCCGGCGGTTGTCGACATCATTCTTGAGTCCATGGATGCCCTCAAGGTTCTCGTCAATGAAGTCCGGACCGGTGAGCAGGCCGATGTCGACATCGAGGGCATCAACATGAAGCTCGACCTCCTCCTCCAGTGGGGGGAGGACACGCATTCGGAATCTCCCGGGGAGGAAGCAGGGGAGGCCGATTCGGAGATGGCCTCCGCAGTCCGGGACGAGAAGGTCCTGGATACCCGGTCGATGCCCAAGGAGGAGGCCTCCTTCCCGGAAGCCTCCGGAGAGATTCCCTCCGCTGTGCCATCCCCCTCGCTTCCCCCTTCCTCTCCCCCCGTTCCCCATCCCGGTCCTCAGGTGGTCCGTCCTGCCTCCTCAAGGGAGGAAGCCCAGAATGCCGAGGCCGGATCCGCGAAAGGGGCCGAAGGAGGAGGC
This sequence comes from Nitrospirota bacterium, assembly GCA_021827365.1. GTDB lineage: Bacteria > Nitrospirota > Leptospirillia > Leptospirillales > Leptospirillaceae > UBA4572. The sequence continues at coordinate 9,041 of JAKAWK010000058.1, read as the reverse complement.
GGGGGAGAGGCTGACCAGACGATCCGGGTCGAGATCAGCCGTCTTGACAGTGTGATGAACCTCGTAGGCGAGCTGGTCCTTGGACGGAACCGTCTGGTGAAACTCTCGGGCGACATCGACGGGGTGACGGATTTCGAGCGAAGGATCAAGGAAGTCGCCGAGGCAATTTCCCAGCTGAATCGCGTGACCACAGATCTGCAGACCGCCGTGATCAAGACCCGCATGCAGCCCATCAAGAAGGTGCTGGGAAAGTTTCCGCGCATGGTTCGGGACCTGTCCCGGAAGATGGGGAAGAGTATCCGGCTCGAACTTTCCGGAGAGGAGACCGAGCTCGACAAGTCGGTCATCGAGGAAATCGGGGATCCCCTGATCCACATCATCCGGAATTCGATTGATCACGGGATCGAGATGCCCGACGACAGGATTGCCCAGGGCAAGGATTCGGAGGGCGTTGTCCGGATCTCGGCTTACCAGGAGGGAAATTCGATCGTCATCGAGATCTCGGACGACGGTCGAGGGATCGATGCGGAAAAAATCAGGAGAAAGGCCGTCGAGAAGGGGATCATCACCGAAGCCGATGCCATGAGGCTCACCGACTCAGAGGCCGTCAACATCATTTTTATGCCCGGCTTCAGTACGGCGGAGAAGGTGACCGATGTCTCCGGCCGGGGTGTCGGGATGGATGTGGTCCGGACCAATATCAACAAGATCAACGGTTCTGTGGAGATTGCCACCCAGAAGGGAGCCGGTTCGACCTTCACCATCCGCCTTCCCCTCACGATTGCCATCATCCAGGCTCTCATGGTGACGATCGGACCGGAAACTTATGCCATTCCCCTCGCCAGTGTTGTTGAAACCGTAAAAATTACCGAAAAGGATATCAAGACACTTTCCGGGAGTGAAGTTCTAAATCTGAGACAGCAGGTCCTTCCCCTGATCCGGCTCAGAGACGAGTTCAAAGTTCCCCATCAGGGAGACGGAACCGGCATTCCCGAAGGGCAGTATGTCGTGGTCGTTCAGGTCGGTTCCAAGAACCTGGGTCTGGTCGTCGACCGGCTGCCCTACCAGGAAGAGGTCGTCATCAAGTCCATGGGCCAGATCCTCTCGGGGATCCGGGGGCTGGCCGGAGCGACGATTACCGGAGACGGCCGGGTCGTCATCATTCTCGATGTGGGGGAGATCCTCCAGGATGTTTCGTTGCGGGTGAAGAAGGGGGTGACTTCCCTCGACCCCGTGTCCTCGGAACGCCTGGAAGCCGGTGTCTAGCCGGGGCGTGGACGCATTCGTTGCGTCCCTTGCAACTAAGGAGGAAAAGGTGGGCGGTCCCGAGAGAAGAAGGTCCATTCGGATGCGTCTTTCGGCGAAGGTCGGCCTTTCAACGGCCGTAGCTCTCGTCCTGGTCCTGGGTGCGACCTACACGCTGTTCTACCGGTCGGCAAAGACTGACCTCGCCCAGATCGAGACAGGAAAGATGACGATGATGGGCCATTCGATCGTCCGCGGGTTGGGGACAATCATGTACTCCATCAATGCTCCGGCGCTTTCGCAGAAGCTCGTGACCGACCAGAAGACCCTCCCGGGAATCGTCAGGGTCCAGGTCCTCCGTCCCGACGGAACCCAGGCCTTCTACGACAACACGGCTATCGAGAAGGTCAACACGTGGCGCCATTACAAGGCCTATTCTCCCAGGATGTATCTCCTCCATCCGAAGCATCAGGAGCAGGCCCTTTCGCATGACCCCCGTTTCCAGGATGTTGTGAAATATGCCAAGTCGGCCACATTCGAGCAGATGGTAGACGGAAAGCCGGTTCTGACCAGACTCTTCCCCATACGTTACGAAAAAAACTGTGCCCTCTGCCACGGGTATGCCTCCCACGAACCGACTCTCGCCGTTCTGCGTGTGAGCATGGAGCGTAGCTCCTTCGAGGGAGACCTCTCCCGGCTCAAGCTTCAGGCGGCCATCTATGCCCTGGCGACGATCGGGATCCTGCTTCTCCTTCTCATTATTCTTGTCCGGATGATCGCCGTTCGCCCTCTGGGAGAGCTCGTCAGGGTGATCGGGAAGACGGCCGAAGGGGACCTGACCCAGCACCTGACAAGCACGGCTGGGGATGAGGTGGGAGATCTGGTCAATCATTTCGGGCGAATGGTCGACAACCTCCGTGACCTGGTGAAGAAGGTGGCGAACGAGTCGGAGTGCGTGGGCGAAGGATCCCGCAACATGATCATCTCCCTCGAATCCATCCGAGGCAAATCGACCGCCCAGATGCAGCAGATCGAGTTGGCCAAGACGGCCGTCGACGAACTGGGCCGATCTCTGGCGGATGTGGCCCATGTGACCCGCGCGGTTTCCGAGATTTCCTCCCGGGCGAGCCAGGAAGCCAATGCCGGCGGAGAAACGGTCTCCGAAATGGTCCGGGAACTTTCCCGAATCGAGACGGTCATCTCCGAAGCCGGGGAAAAGATCCTCGACCTGGGGAAACGATCGGACCAGATCTCCCAGATCGTCAACATCATCAACGAGATTGCCGAACAGACCAATCTTCTGGCCTTGAATGCCGCCATTGAAGCGGCCCGGGCCGGCGAACAGGGACGAGGGTTCGCGGTGGTCGCCGACGAGGTCAGAAAGCTTGCGGAGCGGACAACGCGCTCCACCCGGGAAATTTCCGAGACCATCTCCCAGCTTCAGGGGTTGACCGACCAGTCGGTCAAGGTGATGGACCGGGGATCGAAGGAGATGAAGCTTCTGATCGGGGAGACAAAGAAGACCGCCGAGGTATTTTCCCGGATTGTGGCCTCCTCCTCCGACGTCTCCGGGCGGGTGAATCAGATTGCCGAGACGACCGGACAGCAAACCCAGGCCATTGCGCAGGTCGGGAAGGTCGTCGAGCAGACGGCCTATGATGCCAGGGAAACGGTGGAGAATGTCTCCGGAGCGGTTCAGGCCGGCGAGGGTCTTCAGAAGCAGATGGAAGAGCTCAACGACTATCTGTCCCGCTTCAAGGTCTGAGAGGATTCTCATGATTCCCTATCCAGGAGTGCACTGATGGAAACGACAGGGATGGCCATAAGGCCTCTCGGAAGACAGGAAGAGACAACCAGGGAATTGTCCCGGGAGATTTCCGGGGTTCCGGGCGGAGTGGACTTCGGGGAGGGGATTCTCCAGCTGGTGAGCTTCCGTCTGGGGGAGGAGGAATACGCCCTCGATGTCATGAACGTTCACGAGATCAACCGGATTTCGGAAGTGACGCGGGTGCCCAAGGCCCCCTATTTTGTGGAAGGGGTGATGAACCTCCGGGGAAAGATTCTTCCCGTGATCAACCTCCGCAAGCGGTTCGGCTTTCCCCCTCCCACGACCGACCCGGAGGAGGCCAGGACCATTGTCGTCTTCCATGAGGGTCTGACGGTCGGCCTTGCGGTGGACCAGGTCTTTCAGGTCATCCGGATCGGCCGGGAGAAGATCGAAAAGAACGAGGGAATCGGGCTGGGAAATGTCCTCGATGCTGTGATGGCCGGCGTGGCCCATCTCGGGGAGAATCTGGTTGTCCTTCTGGATCTTCCCAAGCTTCTTGCGGCGATCCAGAAGGATGCGGGAAAGCGATAGACGGCAAATAGTCCGATCTTCGGGGGAGTTTCATGGATATCACAACGATCCTCGGACTGGTTCTGGGACTGGGGGGGATTCTTCTGGGAGCCACCCTGGAGGGGCTTCCCCTGTCGACAATCATCCAGCCCACCGCGGCGATGATCGTCTTCGGGGGAACATTTGGTGCGACCCTTCTCCAGTTTCCCCTGGGGTTCGTGATGAAGTCGCTCAAGCTGATCCCACGGATCTTTTTTTCGAAGGGCGGGGATCCGGGGCCTGTCATCCGGAAGATCCAGGATCTCTCCAAGACCAGCCGGAAGGAAGGACTCCTGAAGCTCGAAGCCCATCTCGAGGATCCGGAGATCAAGGCCGATCCCTTTTTTGCCCGGGGGGTCCGGATGGTCATGGACGGCACCGAGATCACCAAGGTCCGCGAAGCCCTCGAGGTCGAGGCCCACTATATCGAAGAGGAAGAGGGGGTCGCCTTCAAGGTCTTTGAATCGGCAGGGGGGTATGCCCCGACCATCGGAATCCTGGGCGCCGTCCTGGGGCTCATCCATGTTATGAGCAACATGGGGGATCCCAATAAACTGGCCGAAGGGATTGCGGTGGCTTTCGTGGCGACGGTCTACGGGGTGGGGTCGGCAAATCTCGTCTATCTTCCCATCGGGGGCAAACTCAAGCTCAAGGCCCGGACGGAAGGAAAAATCCGGGAGATCATCGTGGACGGACTCGTGGGCATCGGCCAGGGGGAAAACCCCGGAATGATCGAGGAGCGCCTTTTGGGTTTTCTGAATGAGGCCGAGCGGGTCAAGTACGAGCAGACCTACCGCAAGGGCAAGTAGACGGCGGGGGATTGAGGGGAGCAGGTCATGGCCAAGAAGGCCAAGCACGAGGAACATGAAAACCTCGAACGGTGGCTGGTCTCCTATGCCGACTTCATCACCCTCCTCTTTACCTTCTTCGTGATGATGTATGCCATCTCCGCGGTCAACACCGGCAAGTACAAGGTCCTTTCCCATGCCATCGTCGCCACCTTCAACCATCAGACCTTAAATGAACACCTGCACATCATCATTCCCCACAACCGGAGCCAGGCGGGAAAGGCCTCGCCCCAGGTCAGGACGGTCCTTTTCCGGGCCATGCAGCTGATCCAGGAAAAATCTTCTTCCCATGGGGCGATGAAGGTCGTCCAGACCAGCCAGGGGATCCGGATCCGGATTCAGGCGGCCTTTCTCTTTCGGTCCGGACATGCGGCCATCCGGAAGGAGGCCCTTCCGACCCTCAAAAACATCGCCGGGATCCTTGCACGGACCAAAAGACCGATCCGGGTCGAGGGGCACACGGACAATGTCCCCATCCGGGGCCGTTACAAGAACAACTGGGCCTTGTCCACCATGCGGGCCGTCAATGTTCTGACGGAGCTGATTGCCCTGGGACCGATCGATCCACGCCAGGCCAGCGCGGCGGGGTACAGCCAGTATCGTCCCCTCGTGCCGAACGATTCCGATGCCGGCCGCCAGAAAAACAGAAGGGTGGAGATCGTGATTTTAAAGGGAGCGGAGAAGTCCCTTCCGTCTCCCACCCCTGACCTTCCCCCCGCACCTGTCAACAGTCCGGAGGGAATCTCCGAAGCCCCCGCGCTTCCGGCCCCGGCCCCCCCGGCCTCGACCGACCTTCCGGCTCCGAGAATCTGAAGGAGGCAATCATGGGAATCTTGCCCGTTGTGGGTCTCGAGCAGGTCATCGCCCAGTCGCCGGCCCTTATAGGAGAGCGGGTCCGGGAACAGAAAAAAGAGGAGGGAGCCCCTGAAGGAGCCCGGAATGCGGTGACAGCGGATGAGCCGGTTCCCCCTCCGGCCGGAGAGGTCGAGCCCGTCCATGCAATATCTAAAGGAGAGACCCCGGAAGAAGGGCTGGAGAAAGAGGAAAAATCGGTGTATCCTCCGGGAAGGAAGCGGGGAAGGCGAGAGCAGAAGACCGGGTCCGCCGGAGGTCCAAAGAGAGCCGGAGACGGAACGAGGGGACATCGCCTGGATATCGAAGCCTGAGACTCTGGAGCCGTCCGAATGCCCTGGGCACGTTTTGAAATGATTTCGGGACTGGTCGATGTTCTGCTGATCCTGAGCGCCGTTGTTCTGATGGTCCAGGTCAGGATCCTCAGAAAATCCGTCAGGAAGCTGAAAGGTCGACGTCTTGAGACTTATGAAGTTCCGCAGTCCTCTCCCCCGTCCAGTGTTCCGGCGGTGGCTCCTCCCAAGTCGACGGCCATGGACGAAGGCCTTGAAGTGGAGCGGCGGCGGATTGAAACCCTGGTCCGGGAGGCCGAACAGCTCCGCTCCGAACTCTCGATCCTCTTCTATGATGTCCAGCGATTTCTTGACGATCTCGCTCCGATCTCCCGTGGCCCGGCTCCGGTCGACACGGGGGCCCAAGAGGAGGCCGGGAGAATGTATCCCCTGCCGGATGACGGGGAGACTCCGGATCCGGGAAGTCTTCCTCATCCAAAGGAGTCGATGAAGGAGACCGTTCTTCGTCTGTCGAGGGAGGGACGATCCGTGCCGGAGATCGCCTCAGCCATCGGCCGGGGGGAGGGGGAGGTGGCCTTCCTCCTCTCCATGGAAAAGGTGGGGCGAACCTAGGGGGCGCGGTTCCGGTGGAGGGGAAGCCCGGACAAGGTCTCCAGGGAGGAGTTCGGGATGGAACCGGTCGGCCAAAAGTCTCCTTTCGGGGATCGTATCCCCTTCCAAAACGCACTTCCGGAGGAGTTCCTCCTTCGTCTCGTCGATCTTTCCCGCGCCTCCCTGCCTGGACCTAAAATCTCTCTCGTCCTTCCTGCAGACCTCCTTGCACGGCTCTTCGGACCTTCCTCCGTCCCCGTCCGGTTCGAACTTCGGAGCCCGGAGGCGAGAAAGGCCCTGGAAGCTCTCCTGGACAAATCGATGGCGGGGGGCCCACAATCCATGCTCTCCCTCGAGGTTGCACGGGAGGGAAACCGTCTTGCCTGGAGTGTTCGGAGGAAGGGAGGGGAGCTCCTCCTGACCTCTCCCCTTCTTGCGGTTCGTCCCGGGGTCATCCCGTTGGAGGGAGCCCGGACCCCTCCTGTTCAACTCCCCGTTCTGGAGCCACCCCTCCCCCTTCTCCTTTCTCCCGGACCCATCATGACCGCCCCCCTTTCCCGGGAGGAACCGGTCACGATGAGAGGAGGGGCCCTGGCTCTCCCCGCATCTACCCCCCTTTCCTCGGGGGGCCCGGTGGCCGTCTGGCCGGCTTTCATTTCCGGACGGACCCCGGAACTCTCTGTCCGGTGGATGCCGGAAGAAGAAAGAAAGGGAGCTGCTCAGGACGGCTCCGGAGGAAATGTGGTCTTTTCGCTCGATATCCCCTGGAAAGGAGGGCCTGATGGACAGCCTTCTTCTGAAAAGGTCCGCCTGACCGGTTTTTTTGGCCCGGACGGACTCACCCTCATGGGGAGGAATCTTCCGGGAGACTTTCTTCTGCATTTTGGACAACGGCAGGCGATTCTTTCGGAGAGTCTCAGGATCTTTCCGGGTGTGGAACTGACAGTCCGGCTGAGTGGGCGAGTCCCTGAAAGAGAGGAAGGCCGCGGTGAATGAGTCTTTAGGCCGGGCCGAATCCCGGGATGAAAACCCATCCGGGGCGGGAGGAGAGCTCTCGATCGCGCTTCGCTATCTGCCGGGGATCGACGAGGCCCCTCTCGTACTGGTCAGCGGCCAGGGAGAAATCGCCCGATCGATCGTCCTCCTTGCACGAAGCCTCAGGATCCCGGTTGTCCGGGACGAAGATCTGTCCCATAAGCTCCTGCGGGTTCCCCCCGGCCACCCCATCCCGGTCGAGCTTTACGAAGCGGTCGCGGTCATCCTTGCGGTCCTCGCCCGGGATAAAGTCGGGGGAGAAGAATGCTAGACCGGAATTTTTTTCCTTCTCTCATGTTTCCCTTGCGCTGACCTCCCTCGACAATTCTCCCCTGCCCCTTGCGATCCCGGATGACCTGCTCCCTGGGCGGGGATTTTTTAGGATTGCAAAATCTCCCTATCCGGGGGGTCGGGATAGCCATCTTAAGCCGGTTTTTCCTCGGTTCAGGGCAATCTAGGCCTGGAGGTTTTGGCCGGAGAAACGCATTCCTCTCTCCGGAGGCTGACCGGCTGGGGATCGGTCCGACAAGGGCTGCCCATCTTCAAAAGGAGCCGTCCCTTTCCCCTTGTCGGATGGCCCAGAAGGGTCTTTGACATTCGGGGCAGCCTCCCTGTGTGGTCTTTCTTTTTTGTGGTCTGTAGGGGAGACACGAATTTTCCTCCAACACTCAAGGACCTACCCTTCCATTCCCGAATTCCTCCTTTCACTTTCCGGAGCGTCATAAATGTGGCACTTCTTGCGCATTCTCCAAAGCCGACTTTTCCTGAATTTTCCTGATTCTTAACCAGATGTAAAGAGCGGAATTTTTTTCCTGTCCAGAGGTGAAGGAATTTCCAAAAAACCGGGACATATGCATGTAATTTGTTGCTACATAAAGGAATTATTAAAATGGCATGAGCCTTGCTTGGTTCAGGGGGCAAGGAGGACCTTCGATGAGACGCGCCGAATTCGCACTTGTGTCAGGAGCCCAGGGTCAGGAAAAGATGATCGAAGTCCTGTCGAACAACCTGGCCAATGTGAATACCCCGGGTTTCCGGAAGGACCGGATGACCTTCCGGACCTACCTTCCCCATCGGGAATACCTTCACAAGACTCCCTCCGATCGTCCGGGATTTCGGATGACGCCCTTCGGGACCTTTCCGACCCCCTGGGGCATGGCCGGATCCGACATTCCCCATGCCGGAGTCGACCGGATTTATGTGCGCTACGAGGAAGGAGAGTTCCAGGGAACCGGAAATCCTCTCGACGTCGCCCTGTCGGGAAAGGGTTTTCTGACGGTCCGCACGGCGGGAGGAACATTCCTGACCCGGAACGGCCACCTGACCCTTGACCAGGAGGGGCATCTGGTGACCCACGAAGGTCATCCCGTCCTGGATCCATCCGGAAAGCCCATTCTTCTTCCTCCGGCCTCCCGGGAAAAAATTCGTATCGACGGATCCGGAAAGGTCTACTCCGGAGAACGGATGATGGGGCAGATCGGAATCTTCGAGCCCGCCGGGGGCAATGACAGCCTGGTGAAAGTCGGGGAGGGGCTCTTCTATTCCCCGGGAGGTCTCCAAAAAGGTGAAGCCCGGGTCAATGCCGGGGGAGTGGAAGGGTCGAACGTGAAGGGAACCTCCGAGATGGTCCGGATGATCCAGGGGATGAGGACCTATCAGACGGATCTTCAGGCACTCCATACCCTGAACGATCTGACGAATCGGACCGTCAACGACATGACAGTGATCGCCTAAGCGATCGGAGAGGAGAATCCATGTTTCGGGCCCTCTGGACCGCTGCCTCCGGGATGGAGACGCATC
>JAKAWK010000057.1 GCA_021827365.1 Nitrospirota bacterium | reverse complement strand
CCAAAAGGCCCTTCCCTGTCAAGCCCCCCGCCGTCTCCCCCTTTCGGGCTCCCCGGCCGGTTCCGCTCAACAAGGGTCCATTTTATACGCCTTCCCTCTTTTTTTGTCAAATGGTTTTGGAAAATCCCTCTTCGGCCTTGACTTCCAACACGCGGACACATTTTCGGCCAAAGAGGTCAAAGAGACAAATTCCTCCAGATTCCTCCCGACCACCACAATACCGAACATAAATTAAAAAACTCTTTTCCAGTGGTTTATTGACTCGTTCATAATAACGGATATAATTAGAGGGCAATATTTTTGAATTTTAATTAACCACATGCTAGATCAGGAAAATGCGGGACCGGAAGAAAAAACTGTTCCAGACCGGAAATGAACGGATTTTCCCAAACCGCCCCTCATCCCTGAAAAAAAACGAGGACTCCCGACATGAAGATGGAAGAGATCCGTAAAATTGCCCTCGAAAAAGGCGTTTCCCCTGGGAAATACAGGAAGACGGACCTGATACTTGCCATCCAGAGGAGCGAGGGGAACAGGGACTGCTTCGGATCGGGTCTTTCTGACAGCTGCGGACAGACCGAGTGTCTCTGGCGCCCGGACTGCGTCTGACCCGTCTCCCTCATTCTCGGGGTTCCCTCCCCTGATCAGGAAAGAACAGCCATACCGGCCTTCCAGGAGCGGACCATGGCCGGAGCCTCGAAGACGATTGAGCGGTGGCGGGGGACCCATCCCAGTATCCGCCCGGAATAATCTCCCGGGATGCACTGATCGAGAAGGAGTCCCTCCGCAAATCCTCCCAGCTTCTTCCGTGCATCTTCATCGGGAACTGACGTGATAAGGCCTTCATATCCAAGAGCCTTGCTCAGGGCCCGGGCGATCATTGCCACCGTCGGACAGCTTCCGTCCGTGGCGTTGTGGATCGTGGCCACGGGTCCCTGCTCCGCCGCCCGGACATAGAGATCGGCCAAATCGTCCCGATGGACGGGGGACCAGTGGTTCTGGCCATTTCCGATCACCTCCACTCCCCGCTCGGGGGAGGCATTCGCCATCAGAAATCCGGTGATCCCGCCGGCCCCTCCAAAGACCAGCCCGGGACGGATCACGACGGGCGTGATTCCCTGACCTGCCGACTCGAGAACCTGCCGTTCGACCGGAGGTCGCCAGGCCACGATTGAAGGGGAATGATCCGGAATCCTGTTGTCGGCAGGCAAATGCTCCCGGGTGTTTCCCAGGACCCAGACGCCGCTCGTATAGAGGAATCGTCGCAGGCCCTTCGAACTCTCCAGCGACTCAAGGAAGAAAGTCACACATTCCCGGTCGATGGATCCTCCCTCCGCGCCCGGATCCATCGCTGTATGGACAAGGATGTCGCAATCCCGGATCTCCGCCGCAAGCTTCTGGAACTCGCCCAGATCCCAGATCACGGCCCGGGCTCCGAACCGCTCGACACGTCCTGCCTTCTCGGAAGCTCTGACCGTCGCCGCCACAGAATGTCCGGCCCGGCAGAAGGCCTCCGTGACAGCATTCCCGATATACCCCGATCCCCCTGTCACCAGAACACGCACCTTATCCTCCTTCCTTGACCCTTTTGGGCTTCTCCCCTGAATTCGGGGAAGTTCAGTGCCGGAAAGGTCCGATCCTCTCCCTCTGGAATTTTCCTCCTCTATTCTAGACCGGCGAGCTGCTTTCGCCGGTATTCCCCCTGCCGGACGAGCATCCATCCCGGATATTCGGGGGTAAGGGCGCTGGACCTGTCAAGAGCAACCAAGTCGTCTGGAGAAAGGCGGACACGGGAGGCGCCCAGGTTCTCCGCAAGTTGCTCCTCCGATTTTGCGCCGAGAATAACGCTGGTAACAGAGGATTGATGGAGAAGCCAGGCGAGCGCGACCTGGGCCACCGAAACCTGCAGCTCCTTCGCCATCTTCCTCATGACATCTATGACGTCATAAGCCCGGGCCAAATCCACCGGAGGAAAGTCGAAGGAACTCCTCCGGCTTCCCGCAGGGGCCGCGAGTCCCCGGCCGTACTTTCCGCTCAGAAGCCCCCCCGCCAGCGGGCTCCAGACGAGGAGTCCCATCTCTTCCTCCTCCAGCATCGGCAGGATCTCCCTCTCAAGGTCACGGCCGGCGACCGTGTAGTAGGCCTGGAGGGATTCGAACCGGGAGAGGCTCTCCCGCTCCGAAATTCCCCGAGCCTTCATGACCTGCCAGGCAGCCCAGTTCGAGACCCCCACATAACGGACGAGTCCCTGACGGACAAGGTCGTCCAGAGCCCGAAGGGTCTCTTCGACAGGTGTGGCCGGATCGAATCCATGGACCTGATAGAGGTCGATATGGGTGAGGCCGAGACGGGAGAGGCTCTCCCGGACCGCATTCATGATGTGGTGGCGGGAAAGTCCCCGGGAGTTCGGTCCCGAAGCGGTCTCCCCGAAGACCTTGGTGGCGATCACGACCTCCTCCCGGGGAATCCCGAGACGGCGAAGGGAGCCTCCGAGAAGGACTTCGGCCTGCCCGTCCGAGTAGACATCGGCCGTATCGAAAAAATTGATGCCGGAATCCACGGCCTTTCGGACCAGGCGATCGACTTCCGAGGGCTCCAGCTTTCCGATCGCCCCCCAAAACTCGTCCTTTCCCCCGAAGGTCATGGTCCCGAGGCAGAACTCGGAGACGAAGAGTCCGGTCTTCCCCAGCTTACGGTAGCGCATGGCACTCCTCCTTCCCTGGATTCCAGATCAACAAGGCCCCCTACCAAGAAACAGCCCCTTCCGGATTGACCCTTCCGGGGTCCCAACCTCTCTCTCCCGAGGCAAACTTCCCTCCTTACCCGGAAAAGCTCCCCGGCATCGGTTGTTCAAGTGTCCAGACAATGTCCATGCGTCGGGATCCTTCATGACTAAAATAGCCAGAAGGGACGCATCAGAGACTGGGAGCGCTCAGGCTTGCGGGAGGGACGGGCCCTTTTTGGCGCACTGGCAAAAAGAAGACCTCACCTCTTCCGACTCCTCCTGACGGACCTGTCGACGGACTCCTTCCCTTGATTCGCCCCCCCTTTTCCCGTAATTTTTTCCTGTTGCAGGACGGTTGGGAGAAAACAATCCATTCTGAGGCATCGCCCATTGTCCAGTGATTCGCTCCCCTATTACAACACCCACGCCCGGGACCTTTCCCGCCGATATGAATCCCTTGGATTCGAGTCGGTCCAGGGATAGCTTCTCCCCTTCCTGCCGGAATCCGGAGGGACAGCCCTTGATGTCGGGGCGGGATCCGGACGCGATGCCAGGGGCCTTTCTGCGCTGGGTTTCGAAGTGGTCGCCGTCGAACCGTCGGCGGAAATGCGGGCGGAGGCCGAAAGGCACCCGAAAGACCCAAGGATACGCTGGGTGAACGATGCCCTTCCCGGCCTCGACTCCCTTTTCCGCCAATCTCTCTCCTTCGACCTGATCCTGGTGAGCGCGGTCTGGATGCATGTCTCGCCCCGGGACCGGCCCCGGGCCCTGAGAAAACTTCTCACCCTCCTTGCGCCTTCCGGGCTTCTCGCCGTGACGCTCCGCCATGGACCCCCGGATGCCGGACGCGTAATGCACGACACCTCTCCCGGAGAATTCGAGAGGATGGCCCGGGCTCAGGCGGCCGAGATCGTCCACCTCTCCTCCGCCCCCGATCTTCTCGGTCGGCCCGGAGTCGCCTGGACCCGGGTCCTTTTGAGAATCCCCGATGACGGGACAGGGGCCCTTCCCCTTTTGCGCCATCAGATCCTTGTGGCGGACAAAAGTGCCACCTACAAGCTGGGACTTCTCCGGACGCTGGCCCGGATCGCCGATGGCCACCCGGGAATGGGCAAATTTGCCGGCGACGAGTCCGTCTCGATTCCTTTAGGACTGGTCGGTCTTGTCTGGATCCGACTTTACAAGCCCCTTCTGGAGGCGGGCCTTCCCCAGTCTCCTGCCAACCGGGGAACAGCGAAACTCGGATTCATCGGCGAGGCCTGGCGGATCATCGCCCCTCTATCCCCTCTTGACCTGCGGCCGGGGATGCGCTTTTCCGCCACGATGGCTCGTCCGCTTCACCGCGCCATTTTTGATGCCGTAAGGACGATTGTCCGGATGCCGGCCCATTACATGACCTATCCCGGAGGTTCGAATTCTCTTTTCAAGACCGACTCGAAGGCAAGCCACCTCTGTCCGAAAGAACTTCTTCTAGACGAGTCCTATTTCCTGGGCTTTGGAGAAATGGTCATCCCGCTCACCCTCTGGCGGGCCCTATCCCGCTTCGACGCCTGGATCGAACCCGCCCTGGTGAACGAATGGATCCGTCTCATGGAAACCTACGCCACAGGGCAGGGACGAACCCTTGATCCCCTTGTGGTGGCCAGGGCCATGGCCTGGACCAATCCGGAGCGGGATGTGGCCCTCATCCGGAAAATCGCCCGGCCTATTCTTGACAGGAAACAGCTCTATTGCACCTGGAGCGGCAAGAGGCTCTCGGAGAAGTCCTTTGCGGTGGACCATTGTTTTCCATGGGCGGCCTGGCCCTGCGACGATCTCTGGAATCTTCTCCCCGCGGATAGGGGAGTCAACCTTCGAAAAAGCGACAAGCTTCCCTCTCTCCGGACACTCGATTCCGCTTCGGAGCGACTCACGGAATGGTGGGGCAATGCCTACCTCTCAAATGAAAACAGACAGATAAGCGAGCGCTTCCTTATCGAGGCCCGGGGGACCCTGCCCCTTTCAGGGCCAAACCCGTCTTCCCCTCCTGATCTTGGGGAAATCCTCCAAGCCATGATGCTCAAAAGGATGGCCCTTCATACTGACCAGGGAATCGAGGAGTGGGACAGTCCTGGCCCTGGGACCGTCGTTTTGGCCCCCTGATCTAATAGGGGGGATAGCGGCCCCATCCGCTTCCCTCCGTTCCCTCCCGGCTCCAGTGGGGATAGTCGAAGAGATCGTCGGCCATTTTCCGGAGGGCCTCCCGGAGCTCGAGCGGCTCGAGCCATCGTTCGGGAATGGCCTCCTCCCCCATCCGGGCCCCGAGGAGATTTCCGGCGATCGATCCCGTCGAATCGGAATCTCCCCCATGGTTTACGGCCATAAGGAGAGACTCCTCGAGGCTCTTTCCCCGCAGGCAGGCAAAGAGAGCGATAGCCAGGGCTTCCTCAGCGACCCAGCCTTCTCCGATTTCCCCTATGGCCTCGACCGCCGGAAGGGAACTTTTCGCCAGGGACTCCGCCCTGACGAGCAGATCGGCCACGAACTCCCCTCCGGGCGAATTCCGCAGAAGTCCTTCGGTTACGGGAAGAGCCTGCAGGAGGCTTCGGCCCAGGAGAAGGAGATGGATGAGGACCGCATGGGCCCCGCTTGCGGCGGTACTGGCCGGGTGGCCGTGGGTCAGCTCCGAAACACGTCCGGCCATCCAGTAGGTATGCTGGATAGCCCCCTTGCAGTCTCCGCCGAAGGCATTTGCCAGCGCCACCGGGGCGACCCGCATGACCCCCCCGCATCCCTTGGAACGGTTTGTGGCCCGCAGCCTTTGGCTATGGGGGTCAGGCGGGGTCCGAAGGGAGGACAGACAGGTCTTGCCCGGAAGACGGACGGCATGCATCTCCGGGATCAGGAAAAGCCAGCTCGACTCCGGATCAAGAGGGACCTCTTCGGCCGGGGGAGGCTCTCCCTGTGTGATCAGCCACCGCAGGTAGGATCGCCTGAGGATCCTGTAGGGATCCCCGATCCCCTGATTCCGGCTTCGGGAGAGAGCCCGGAGAATTCCCTCGCCTGTAAACAGGGTCATCTGAGTATCGTCGGTGACCGCCCCGATCCTCCCATACGCCGGGCTCAGGTCGGTTACTCCCCAGCTTCCGAAGGTCCGACGAATCTCCGGCCAGGTCATCATTTCGACCGGTGCCCCCAGGGCATCTCCCACCGCTCCGGCCAGGAGAGTTCCCCGATAGCGGGACCGGAGCCGCTCTTCCGATCCGTTCCCTTTCATGGCCCACGCTCCTTCCTGTCCTGACCGTCTTCCGGCTCAGAGGACTCCGGTATAAATGGGCCGGACATCTTAAAGGGTCCCTCCCGGGAAGACTCCACTCCCTTCCCTGGAGGCCCTTTCGGAGGCTCTTCCTCCCATTCCGGAGGGGGGACCCCGAAAGCCCTTCAGCAGGATTTGACGACCCTGTTCTTTTGTCCATTGTCAATTGAAATGTACCCCCTCCGGAAAAATTTTCCACGGGAGACGGGATCCCCTGCGTGAAAGGGGTCAGGAATTCTCAAGGGAGCCCGGTGTCTTGTGCCGGAGCTTAAGAGAAATTATCGGAAGGTCAGGCAGGTCCGGAGTCAAGGGGACGGATCAGCTCCGGGCCGTCATTTCCGGGAGAGTTGACGCCCCGGCCCACCCGGTGCCAGACGAGGCCGGAAGGCTCCTGTCGGGCCAGATTTTGAAGCCAGGACAGGCCCGGACAGACAGCGGGATCAAGCCACGTCTCCTTCTCTTCCGGGACGAGAGAGACCGGCATGCGGTCATGGATCGGACGAATGTCGATTCCTGCCGGGCGAACCAGAATGGTGAAGGTCTCAAGAAGTTCCCCATTGGCCGGATTCTTCCAGGAATCCCACAATCCGGCCAGGGCGAAAGGATCGCCCGATTCCTGCCGAAAGTAAAAAGGGATTTTCCCTCCGGGGGTCGCCTGCCATTCGTAGTAGCCGTCGACCGGGACCAGACAGCGTCGTTTTTTGAAGGAATCCCGGAAGGCCGGCCGGGTCGTGACCGTTTCGATCCGGGCATTGATCGTGGCATACCCTCCCTTCTCCCGGGCCCAGTGGGGAATGAGGCCCCAGACCGGCGTCCAGATCTCCCGCTCCCGTCCTTCCGGTGACATCCGGACAGCCAGGGCCTTTTGGGAGGGAGCCAGATTGTATCGGGGATGAAGGTCGAGGCCAGGGGCGAGCCGGGCCCGGAAAAGGTCTGCATAATCCCGGGCAGGCCGGGTCTGGGTCATTCTCCCGCACATGGCTTTTCTCCGATTTTGCCTTCAAATGAGACCAAAGGGATCCCTGTCAGGAGCGGCTCCGCACAACTTAACGCAATCCCCTTCGGAAGGAATAGCGCCGTCCGCTCCATTCTCCCCCTACCGATCACGGGCTGAGCCTTCGCACGCGACTCCGACCCGCGCCAGAGGGTCGCATCAACCCGGAGGAATGGGGAATGATCAGACTGGGAGACTATGAGATTCTTCCTGCCGATTACAATGGAATCCGCCAAAACAAACAAGCCTCTCTGCAGAGCCCCCCTCTTCCGCTTCCCTCCTCCGACAGGTCGATACAGGATCGGGTGTGGTCCTCCCCCCTGAGAAGGGTCGACAGGGGATGCTCCGCCCGTCTCGTCAGAAGGAGCCGTCCGCTCATCTTTTTTTGGCTCCTGTAAAGGAAGACTCTCGAATCCCCCCTTCCGAAGATGGTATGATAGGAACAGAATTCACCGCAGGAGGAGTGTCCATGAGCAATCCTGATCTGTCCGTCGTTCCGACCGCGGAGGAGATTTCGTCGCAGCTTGAGCTCCTGACATGCGAACATTGCATGAAGGGGGATCTTCTTCCCTTCGGGTTTTCCTTCGCCTTTCAGCCGATCGTCGACATCGCCTCCCGAAAGGTTCATTCTTACGAGGCCCTGGTTCGGGGGCCCAAGGGAGAGGGCGCCCAATTTGTTCTCTCGCAGGTCACCCGGAAGAACCGCTTCCGCTTCGACCAGCTCTGCCGGGCCAAGGCCATATCGCTGGCCACCGCCCTCGGCATCCAGACCTATCTGAACATCAATTTTCTGGTCAATGCCGTCTACAATCCGGACCAGTGCATCCGGGTGACCCTCGAATGCGCCCGGAAGAACAACTTCCCCATTGACCGGATCATTCTCGAGACGACGGAAGAGGAAAAAATCGAGGATCCGAAATTTCTTCACTCGGTTCTCGACGGATACCGGAAATATGGACTTTTCATCGCCATCGACGACTTCGGCGAGGGATATTCAAACCTCAACCTTGTGGCCCAGATCGTCCCGGACTACCTGAAGATCGACCGCCAGCTCATCACCGGCATCGACACCGACACAGTGCGCAGGCGGATCGTCGAGACCATGGTCCATCTCTGCCGTTCCCTTTCGATCAGGATCATCGCCGAGGGCGTCGAAACCCTGGGAGAGGCCCGGACCCTTCGGGACATGGGCATCACCCTTTTTCAGGGGTACTTTTTCGCCCGTCCGGCCTTCGAATCCCTCCCCCCCGTCGCCAACATGGAGTTCTGATCCGGAGGTCCCCCCTTTCGGAACCCCCTTATCATTTCATTGCCGGGAGATTCCCTTGCCCCTTTCCGAAAAGGATCTGAACGAAGAACAGGCCCCGGCCGTCCTGGCCCCCGAAGGTCCCGCCCTCGTGCTGGCAGGAGCCGGATCGGGGAAGACCCGGGTTCTCACCTACCGGGCGGCCCATCTCCTCGCCCGGGGAATCCCTCCTCCCCGCCTTCTTCTCCTGACCTTCACCAAAAAAGCCTCCCAGGTCATGCAGGCACGGCTGGGAGAGCTCATGGGACAGTTCCTGATCGTCCCATGGTCCGGCACCTTCCATCATGTGGGGTACCGCCTGATCCGGGAGTTCGGTTCCCGGATCGGCGTCGATGGCTCCCGCACCCTGCTTGACCGGGAGGACCAGAGGGATCTCGTCAAGGAGATCCGGGACGAGGTCTGCGGATCCCTGGCCGGGACAGAGGGGATTCCTCCGGCCGCGACTCTCCAGAATCTCCTCTCCCTTTCCGCCAATCTCCTCCTGCCGGTGGACGAGCTGGTCAGACGGCGCTCCCCCTGGCTCCTGCCCGCCCTCGACCGGATCGAAGCCATCGCCGCCCGCTACCGTACGGCCAAGGAGCAGTACCGGGTTCTGGACTTCGACGACCTTCTCGTCCTCTGGCAGAGGCTCCTTGAGGAGAGCCCGAAAACGGCGGAGCTTCTGAGGGACCGCTTCCGCCATGTGCTCGTGGATGAATACCAGGATACCAATCCCCTCCAGTCCCGGATCCTCGACTGCCTGGCACAAGAGCACAAAAACCTGTTCGTTGTGGGCGACGACAGCCAGAGCATATACTCCTTCCGGGGAGCGGAGATCGACAACATCCTCACCTTCCAGGACCGGTATCCCGGAGCGCGCCTCTTCCGGCTCGAGAAGAACTACCGCTCCACGCCGAACATCCTGAATCTTGCGAACCGGATCATTCTTCACAACCAACGCCAGATTCCCAAGACACTTTATTCTCCCCGGCCCTCCGCTGACCATCCTGTCCTGGTGCGCATGTTTTCCGACGCCGACCAGTCGCGATTTGTGGTCCGCTCCATCGAAGAGAGGCTGGACCGTGGGGCAGAGCCGGGAGAAATCGCCGTCCTCTACCGGGCCCATTATCTCTCCCTCCCCCTCCAGATTGCCCTCTCCCGAAAGCGGATCCCCTTCCATCTCACCAGCGGCCTCAAGTTCTACGAACAGGCCCACATCAAGGATATCCTGGCCTTTCTCCGGGTCCTCGAAAACGCCCGGGACCAGGCAGCCTGGAAACGTCTTCTCCGAATGGTCCCCAAGGTGGGGAGGAAGACCGCAGAAAAGGTCCTCTCCCATCTCGCAGTGGAGGAGCGCCCCCTTCAGGCCCTTTTCGATCCGGGCTTCCTCAAGGCCTTTTCGGGCGGAGTCCGGGGAGGCCTTGCCACAATGGGGGAGCGCATGACAGACCTGGCCCGGATGAAGGAAGGGGACCCGGGAAATGTGGCGGGCCTCATTGGAAAGATCCTTGAAACCGGCTATCAGGAACTCATTTACGAAATCTTCGAGGACCCCGAATCGCGGGTTTCGGACATTCTGGCTCTCGCCTCACAGATCCCTCCGGAGGGAGACCTCTCCCTCTTTCTGGCCGAACTGGCCCTGCTCGATGCCGGATCCGAAGACAATGCAGGCGACGAGAAGGCAAACCGGATCATCCTCTCAACCATCCATCAGGCCAAGGGCCTCGAATGGGACACGGTCTTTCTCCTCTCGCTCAACGAAGGGGTCTTTCCCTCCAACAAGTCGAAGGAGATCGAGGAGCAGCTCGAGGAGGAGCGGCGGCTCTTCTATGTGGCGGTGACCCGGGCCCGTCAGGACCTCTTTCTCCTGGTCCCTTCCATGACAGGATACGGAGGCGGAGGCCCGATGCCACCCTCCCGGTTTCTCGCGGAAATCGGGGAGGAACATGTCACAGAGAAGATTTACAATGCCTGGGACGATTGACCCTCTTTTCGGGGCTTCTGCCTCCAGGGAAGGCTCGGGATGCCTTAAGGAACCGAAAATCGGGCTTCCCCCAGGAAAGCCCTGATCCAGAGGCTAACTCCGTCAGCCCGCATCGATCCTTCCCGAATGATTCCCTGTGAGTGATGCTGCCAAAGGCTGTATTGCCGTCAGGAGATACTCGAAAGAGCCGGGAAGGCCCATACGGGGCCCCTTCCATTCTCTCCCTTCCGGGTCCCGGGTCTCCTTGGGACCCGAAAGAGAAGAAGAGTCTCCGGGAAGTGACGGTTTTCCGGTGCGGACCCTGTCCCCCCTTCGCCGAGTGCGGACAGTCTCTTGCTCGACCGGCAGCTTTTGGAGAAGATAGAACGGGATCAGGACAGGCTCCCTGATTCCTGGGACTTATTTATCATGATATTCGCCTTTGTCACGCGACCACCCCGACGATGCCGATTGGCCTTCACGGAGCCTGTCGGCCCAAATCCAAGAGGACCCTGATGACCGGAAACGGGGACGACCAGTTCGTCCATCTCCATCTCCACACCCAGTACAGCCTTCTCGACGGGGCCAACAAGATCGACCCGCTGATGGAGAAGTGCCAAAGGCTTGGCATGCCGGCGGTGGCCATGACCGACCACGGCAACCTCTTCGGGGCCATCGAGTTCTTCAATGCGGCGAAGAAGCATGGCATCAAGCCCATATTAGGATGCGAAATCTATGTCACCCCCCGTTCCCGCTTCGACCGGGAGGATCTCTACATGCCCGCCGGGGGACCCCATGGGGGCAAGAAGATCAACAACGCCTCCTTCCATCTGATCCTGCTTGCCGAAAACCGAACGGGATATGAGAATCTCCTCAAGATCGTCTCTCTATCCCACCTCGAGGGCTTCTACTATCGCCCCCGGGCCGACTATGAGCTGCTTTACCGCCATCGGGAGGGTCTCATCGCCCTCTCCGGGTGCCTCAAGGGCCAGGTCTCCTATTTTCTCACGCGGGGGGAACGGGACCGGGCTCTGGCCACGGCCGACGTTTTCCGGAACATCTTCGGACGTGACCGCTATTTCTTCGAGATGCAGGCCAACGGCCTCGAGGAGCAGCGGATCGCAAACCGGGAGCTCCTGTCCCTTGCCCGGGAGATGCAGATCCCGATTGTCGCCACCAACGACTGCCACTACCTCGACCGGGAAGATGCCCTTCCCCACGACATCCTCCTCTGCCTCCAGACCGGAAAGACCCTCGACGACCCGAACCGCCTGAAATTCGGAGCGGAGGAGTTCTATCTCAAGGAGCCCCGGGAGGTCATCGAGGCCTTCCGGGAAATCCCCGAGGCGATTGCGAACACCCTCCGCATCGCCGAAAGGGTCGACCTCTCCCTCGACCTCAAGAGCACCTATATGCCCGAATACATTCCCGACCTGGGGGAGGCGCCCCTTCCGGTCGACGAGCTCTTTTCCAAAAAAAGCCGGGAGGGCCTTGAAAGGCGCTTTGAGGAGACAGGGCTTCCGCCGGACCGCCAGGAGGTCTACCGAGCCCGTCTCGAGCGGGAGATCGGGGTCATCCGCGCCATGGGCTATGCCGGCTATTTCCTGATCGTCTGGGACTTTATCAGGACCGCCCGGGAACGGGGGATCGCCGTGGGGCCGGGCCGGGGGTCGGCGGCGGGATCGCTGGTCGCCTGGTCGCTCCGGATCACCAATATCGATCCCATCGTCTTCGGCCTTCTTTTCGAACGCTTTTTAAATCCCGAACGGGTGAGCCTTCCTGACATCGACGTGGATTTTTGCATGAACCGCCGGGGCGAGGTGATCGACTATGTGACGAAGAAGTATGGCGCGGACAAGGTCTCCATGATCGCCACCTTCGGAACGATGGGGGCCAAGGCCTCCATCCGTGACGTCGGGAGGGTCCTCGGCATGACCTATGCCGAGGTGGACAGGGTGGCCAAGATGATCCCCACCGCGCTCGAGATGACCCTGGAAAGGGCGCTCAAGGAGAACAAGGACTTTGCGGAGCTTCGAGAAAAGGATTCCGCCATCGACAGGCTGGTCTCCCTTTCCATGAAGCTCGAGGGGATCACCCGCCATGCCTCGATCCATGCCGCCGGGATCGTCATCTCCCAGGACTCCCTCTCGAACCATGTTCCTCTCATGCGGGGAGCCGGAGGGGAGACGGTCACCCAGTTCACCAAGGACGACGTGGAGAAGGTCGGGCTGGTGAAATTCGACTTTCTGGGGCTCACGACCCTGACCCTGATCGAGGACGCAGTCCGACGCATCCGGGCCCACACGCCGGCCTTCGACATCGACCGGATCCCTTTAGACGACCCGGAGACCTACCGCTTCCTCTGTACGGGTAAGACCCTGGGAATCTTCCAGCTCGAATCGCGAGGAATGACCGATCTCCTGGTAAAGCTTGCCCCCGAGCAGTTCGAGGACATCATCGCCCTTTTGGCCCTCTACCGCCCGGGCCCCATCAACTCCGGGATGGTGGACGACTTCATCAAGCGAAAGAAGAATCCGAAGGAGATCGTCTACGAACATCCCGACCTCGAACCTCTCCTCCGGGAGACCTACGGGGTCATCGTCTACCAGGAGCAGGTGATGCAGATCGCCAATGTCCTGGCGGGATTCTCCCTGGGAGATGCCGATCTCCTCCGGCGGGCGATGGGAAAGAAGAAGCCCGAGGAGATGGCCAAAATGAAGGACCTCTTCGTCTCCGGAGCGGTCGCCCGGGCGATTCCCCGGGAAAAGGCCGAGCACATCTTCGACCTCATGGCCTACTTCGCCGGGTACGGATTCAACAAGAGCCACAGTGCCGCCTACGCTCTCATCTCCTATCAGACCGCCTTTCTCAAGGCCCACTACCCCGTCGAGTTCTGGGCCGCCCTCCTGACCAACGCCTTAGACGACACCGACAAGATCGGCACATTCCTGGCAGGCGCCCGGGAGCTCGACATCCGGGTCCTCTCCCCCGACATCAACGAAAGCCTCTTCGACTTTACCGTCCTTCCTGAGCGGACCATCCGGTTCGGACTGGGAGCAGTGAAGAATGTCGGGAAACAGGCGGTTGAGGCGATTCTCGACATACGGCAGGAGGCGGGACCTTACAAAAGCTTCCCCGATTTCATGAAGCGGATTGACGGTCGGAAGGTCAACCGGCGGGTCGTCGAGGCCCTCGTCAAGGCGGGGGCCTTCGACAGTCTGGGGGTCGGCCGGGCCGAGGCGATCGCCAACATCGAACCCCTGCTTTCCTGGGTGTCCGCCCAGAAGAAGCCCAAGAAATCAACCATGGCCAAGCTCTTCCGGGAGTTCGACTCGAAGACCGAAGACCCGGCTCCCTGGACACCGTCCCCCGAATGGGACGAAAAGACCCTCCTCCGGGAGGAGCGGGAGGCGCTCGGGTTCTACCTCTCGCGTCACCCCCTCACCGCCTATGCCGGACTTCTGCTCGAACTCGACTGTCCCACGCTCTCAGATCTCGACCTGATGACCGAGGGAACGACCGTCTCAGTCTTCGGCATCCTCTCCCAGGTCAAGGAAATCAAGACCAAGAAAGGGGACCGGATGGCCCAGCTCCAGCTTATGGACTTCGAGAAGACTGTCGAGATCGTCCTTTTTCCGGACATCTTCCAGAAAAACGAATCGGCCCTCGTGATCCAGTCTCCGCTCCATGTGACCGGCTCCCTTGAGCGCAACGACTTCGGCACCAAGATCCGGGCCACACGAGTGGCCACACTCGACCAGATCTCAGAGATTCTCTACCACATGGTCGCGATCCGTCTCCGGAGCGACGGACTCAAGAGAGAGGATCTCGACGACCTCCGATCGATCCTCCGGGAATTTCCCGGCCCCGTTCCCTCCCTTCTCGAACTCGAGGAGGTCTCAACCCCGCGGGGGATCCACCTGATCCCCACCCGGATCAACGTCTCTCCCAAGGAGGCGCTCCTCTCGCGTCTCAAAGGGCGTTTCGGCCCCTATTCCATCACGCTCCACAAGGAGATCGATCCTGCCCTGGCAAAATACCTGGTGACACAAAAGAGGAAGAACGGATCCCGGGCCGGCTGAGCCAAAACCAGGAGCCAGGGGCCTATCTTCCGGCAAAGGTCCGGCCTCCGTCTCCCCGGGAAACAGGATGAGCTAGGAAGCCTTACTCCGCCTCGTACCCCTCCTCCCGGATGGCGGCCACCAGGATATCCCTTGGAACGTCCCCGGAAACGACCGCCTCCCCCTTTTCCAGTGACACCTGAACGTCCAGGACCTCAGGGATCTCCCGAAGGGCCTTCGTCACCGCCATCACGCAGTGGTTGCAGGTCATTCCCGAGACCTTAAGAGTTGTTGTCATCGTCGCTCCTTTTTTTTGAGATCATTGAGAATGGGGGGGACCGACTTCCGTCACCGGGGGCTCAAAGCGGCCGAGTCTTAGGCTGTTTCCGACGACAAAGACGCTCGAGAGCCCCATGGCCCCTCCGGCCAGCATGGGATCGAGACCGATCCCGAAAAACGGCCGGAGGAGCCCTGCGGCCAGGGGAATCAGCAGGATATTGTACAGAAAGGCCCATACAAGGTTCATCCGGATCGTCCCCATCGTGGCCCTTGAAATCTCGAGCGCCAGGAGAACTTTCCCGAGCCCTGACCCCGAAAGGGTGATATCGGCCGTTTCGATGGCCACGTCCGTGCCGGAACCCAGGGCCATTCCGACACTTGCCGCCGCGAGCGCCGGTCCGTCGTTGATCCCGTCTCCCACGAAGGCGACCCGCCGCCCTTTTTCGACGAGCCCAGCCACCAGACCTCCCTTTTCCTCG
>JAKAWK010000056.1 GCA_021827365.1 Nitrospirota bacterium | reverse complement strand
TTCATCAAGAGCCACGAGGAGGCCGGAAAGCTCGGCTCCGATCCCTACGCCATCGCCAAGGCCATCGGAACGATCCTCTCCCGGGAAGGGCTGACGGGGGAGAACGGCATGGTGATCGAGGTGGCCTGTCCCTCCTGCGGGGGCCAGGTGGCCTTCCTCGAAGGCTGTCTCAAGTGCATGGGCTCGAAGAAGACGGGGGGATCCTGCGGCTGGAGCCAGTGCTAGGCTGACCGTTCTTTCGAAATGAGGGGCGTCCTTCCCTGTGCCGGGAGGGGCGCCCTTTTTTTATGATTCTTCTTCTGCGGCTTCCATCCGGCTCCGGTAGTGGTCAAGAAAGGCCAGGGCCACGGGAAAGTCCCGGGGAAGACGGATCATTCCCGACGGGTCGAAGACGGTGTGGAGAGGAAGGACGGGAAGGGTCGCGGAGGTGAGGAAGATCTCCCGGAAGGAGGCGGCCTCCGGGAAAAGGGGGGCGGCCTCACGTGTGGGCAGTCCCTGCCGGCGGGCCCAGGCCAGGACCTCCCCCCGCATGATGCCGGGAAGGATCCCGGCTGACAAGGGGGCGGTTCCGAGAACCCCGTCGGCATCCACGGCGAAGACGGAGCTCACCGTCCCTTCGAGGATCTCCCCGCGTCGGCTAAGGAGGAGCTGGTCGGCCGATTCCGGGTGGCGCCTCATCCTCCGGATGCCCTTGACCCAGAGGAGGTTGCCGGTCTTATGGCTAAAGCGGGGATCGGCCGCCGGATCCCAGGGGAGGGGAAAGGTCTCGGCCAGGCTCCCCTCCCGCAGGAGACCCTCCGCACGGGGAGGGCGGAAGAGGGGAAGGACGACCCGCACGGAGGCTTCCGAGACCCCGTCGATGCCGGGCGGGACGGCCCGACCGCGAGAGAGGGTGACCCGGAGTCCGAAAGGGGGTTCGGGCTGGATCCGGATCGCCTCGAGAAGTTCGTCCCGAAGGCTCTCCGGGGACGGAAGGGGAGGAAAGCCCAACTTGCGTGCGCTCTCGGAAAGCCTCGCGTAATGGGCCTTCCAGAGGACGGGACGACCGGCGTGAACTGCCAGCGTGGTAAAGAGGGTGTCTCCGTGGAGAAATCCCATGTCGGTGGCGGCAATCACCGGCTCCTCCATTCCCGCAGCGACCCCGTCAACCATCACATAGCCCCGGACCGTCATGACAGCACCTCCCCCATGGCCCTGGCCTTGAGAAGGATTTCCGCGAATTCCTCCTCTTCCCGGGAATCGGCCACGATCCCGGCTCCCGCGCCGAAGACCAGGCGCCCCCCCGCCCCCTCCCGGACCCCTTCCAGAGTCCGGATCAGAAGGGCCATGTCCATCTCCCCGGCCTCTGAAAGAAACCCCAGGGCCCCGCAGTAGTAATTCCGGGGGACCCCCTCGAGATCCCCGATCTCGCGCCTCACGCGGATCCGGGGAGCCCCCGTCACCGATCCCCCCGGGAACAGGGAGCGGATCACCTCGCCCCGGGAGAGCCGGGGATCGATCCGACCCGACACCTCCGAGACGAGATGGCGCAGATGGGGGTAGGATTCGATGGCGAGGAGGGCGGGGACCTCCACCGTCCCCGCCCTCGAGACCCGCCCGATGTCGTTTCTCAGAAGGTCGACGGTCATGATGTGCTCGGCCAGGAGCTTGGGGTCGGCCAAAAGGGGATCGGGTCGGCCTCTGGGGGGAGCTCCGGGGGCCGTTCCGGCAATGGGACGGGTCCGCACGAGATCTCCGGAGAGGGCCAGGAGTTGCTCCGGCGAGTGGGAGAGAAGAAAGTGCTCCCGGAAGGAGAAGAATCCCCCATAGCGCGACCGTGAGCGGGAAAGAAGGCGCGCGTAGGCCGAGAGGGGATCGAATCTCGCGGGAATCTCAGCTTCGAACCTTTGGGCAATGTTCACCTGGAAGTAGTCCCCCCGTTCGAGACCCGCCCGGATGAGGCAGAAGAGTCCCGAGAAGCCCTCGGAGGAGAGCGAGGGGACGAGCCGGACTGGGGGTGGGGGAGCGAATGAGACCGGCTCAAGGAGTCTTTTGTCGAATCCGGGGGGAAGAAAGAGCCGGCCCGTGGGGGCGTGGTAGGAGACGACCCCGGAGCAGGAGACGAGGATCGCCGGGACCTGCGGGCCGGCAAAGGGTCCCCCGGACGGCTCCCAGGTTTCGGCCATCTCGAAGGGAAGAAGAAGGACCACGCCGGAGGAAAACGGCGGCAGGGAGGGTCCGGAGGGCGGCAAGCTCCCCTCCTCCCGTAGGAGCTGGGCCAGAGCGAGGGGACGATCGAGGAGCGGGTTCCGCCCCCAACCTCCGGGGCCCTGGGAGAGGGCTTCTCCCTCTTCCCCGTACCACATGAGGCCTCCGGGGCCCTCCGAGAGGATCCGGGAGAAGCGCACGGGGATGTGGCTCCATCCCGTCGTCCTCTCCCGGTCGATGTGGATGAGGGGACGGAGGGGATTTTGCTCCCGGAGGCGGAAGAGCAAGGCTGCGGGATCGAAAGAGGTGGCGGAGAGGATCTCGTAGGGTGCGTTCACAGGCGTTCCGTCAGGGTGGGTCCTCGGGGGAAGGGGGGCCTCGTGGGTCCCCTGTTTTTTTTGGGCCGGATTCATTATAATCCGGCCGTCAAGAATTTCAGCACGTTTTCGCCTCTTTCCGGACCGGGAGGGCCGGGGGAGCCAACCCAGGGGGAGACCGATGACCAGGGAAACGACAGGCCGAAGGGGACTTGTAATTGGTGCGGCCCTGATGATGCTGGCGGCTGCCGGCTGTTCGAGCTACTCCGTCTCTCGCGTGAGCGTCGACACCTCCGGCGGCGTCACCAGCCGCTGGACCGATACCGACGCCCGCCTCACCGCCAAGACCATGATCAAAAAGGCCCTCGAGGCCCCCTGGCTCCGGCGCTTCCAGGACAAGAACGGCCGGAGGCCGGTGGTCGAGCTCGGCCAGATCATCAACCGCTCCGACCAGCACATCAATACCCGTCTCTTCCTGAACCATTTCCAGGACGATTTGATCAATTCGGGGAGGGTCATCTTCGTGACCGCCTCCGAAGCCCACCGGCGCCAGGCCGCGGCCGAACGGGAATACCAGATGAAGCACGCCCGCTCCTCCACCGTCCACGGTCCCGGACAGCAGACGGGGGCCGATGTGCTGATCACCGGCTCCATCAATTCCTATACCGCCTCCCGGGGCAGCAAGACCGTCCGCTACTACGAGACCCACCTCAAGGCCATCGACCTCACGACCAACGAGATTCTCTGGGGGAGCCAGTACCAGGTGAAGAAGATCGCCCACCACTCCTCCATGGGCTTCTAGCGTGAGGACACCGTCTTCCCTCCGCCGGAAAACTGAGCCCCAACGGGACGGAAGGGAGGGTCCGGCCCCGGAATGGGCCAAAGGGGAGATCCCCGGGTGAGAGGTCCCCGGGGTCTGGCTCTCGCGGCTTTCTGCGCCCTCCTCGGGGCCTGCGCCCCCACCTTCGTCCAGGACCGGGTCTTCTATAACGATCTGGCGACGGCGCCGGGAGGGGTGATCGGAGAGGGGAAGACTCCCGCGGCAGATCTCGCCCTCTCCGAGATCGAACGGGCCCGGAAGAAGAATCTCTACGGCTCCAAGGACCAGCTCCTCCTGGGGATGGATCTGGGAATGGCAACCCATGTGGCCGCCCGCTACCGGAAATCGGAAAAGATCTTCCGGGGGGCCAACCGCCTGGGAGAGCTCCTCTTCACCAAGTCCTTCACCGATATTCTCCTGGCCTACCAGCTGAATGACTACTCCCTCCCGTACAAGGGTCTCCCCTACGAACGGGTCATGATCAATCTCATCAACTCTTTAAACTACGCCGCCACCGGCGACTGGAACGGCGCCCTGGTCGAGACCCGGAAGATCCGGAGGAAGCTCCTCTCCTACAACCGGATGTATCCTAAGGCGGCGGGAGAGGCCCCCGGGCGCTACGCCCGTTATGAGGGAATGGCCCGCACCCTTCTCGAACGCCACCATATCTCCTACAACCCCGCCCAGCTGAACCACTACACCGACGACGCCTTCGCCCGCTATCTCTCTGGGGTCTTCGAGGAGGCCCAGGTCGAAAGCGGCGCCGGAAGCTACCAGTCGGCCTACCTCTCCTATCTCAAGGCCCGACGGACCTACGAGAAGTACGCCCTCCTCTACCACACCCCGGTTCCCGCCTTCCTGGCTCCCGCCCTTCTCCGGACCGCCGAGGCGGCGGGTCGGACCCACGAACTGGAACGCTGGAAAAAGATCTACCCCGGACAATCCTATCTGGGGGCGGCCGAATACGCCCGGATGGCCCATATCCTCTTTGTGGGATACAACGGGAAGATCTTCCATCTCGTCCAGGAGCGATTCGCCTTTCCTCTCCCTCTCATGAACACGATCTCGATGGTCTCCTTCGCTGTACCGAAACCCCAGGGTGGAGGCACCGATGTCCGGGCCCACGAGATCATCGTGACGCCCCCCGGCCAGCCCGGAGCTCCCGTGGCCCAGACTACCTCGGAGCTTGGCGACGACCTCATGGCAATCGGGGCGACAAACTTCAAGGACCATCTCTCCCGGATCATCCTCCGGGAGGCGATCCGGTCGACCCTCAAGACCGTCGAGCAGATCACGGCCCAGGAGATGGCCCGGCGGGAGGGCTCCCTGGCCCAGATCCTCACGATGGTGGGGGGAGGGATCTTCGCCGTGGCTTCGGACCAGGCGGACATCCGGAGCTGGCGGCTCCTTCCGGCAACAATCGACACCGCGATGGTCGACCTGCCCCCCGGGACCTACGATCTCACCGTCCGGACCCGGACGAATTTCGGCCCGGGAGGAACCCTGACCGAACGGGTGACGGTGGGTCCCGGCCAGTATCTTCTCGTGCGGACCGTAAACCCGCCCCCGCCCTCGGTCGGGCGAAAGGACTGATCCAGGGCCAGGCGATCTCTCTCATGGGTTCATAAGGGCTCATGAGAGAGAGGAGGGATCCCGGAAAATCAATGGCGGCAGCCGCTCTCCCGAAAGGCTCTCCTGCCCTGGCGGGTTGGGCCGAGAAACCCGGAAGGCTTTCATCTTGCAGACTTCCGGTCCGGGCGTCATCGCCCTTCAGGGCCCCCAGGGAGTGGGCCATCTCCGGATCACGGACCTCAGAACCACACCTCCCCAAACTCAAGGGGGTCGCCGGGCCCATGGGGGCCCTCAGACCGACCTCCCCGAAAATCTCTCCGAGGGGGTTAAAATCCTCCAAGCCCCAGGAATGGGTCGATTTCCTTCCTCCTGAGGCTTTGGACAAGCCATAGTGGCCCCAGACTCCGGAGGACGGGAGAAAACGGGTTGTCTTTTTCCCCCGGTCTGATCTAGAATACTCTCTTGGACCGGTTTTTCAGGGTCTGTCCGCATCCTCTTCATGGTGAGTGTAGCTCAAAGGCAGAGCACTGGACTGTGGCTCCAGGGGTTGGGGGTTCGAAACCCCTCACTCACCCCACTGATTTTAGCCATTCTCTAAAAAATTCCGCCCAATTTTCCTAGCAATCTGGTGCACCCATGGGGCACTGACCTTTGGAAATGCGGGGAGTTTCCTCCCCAAAATTTCCTCATGGTGAAAGGAGCGATCAATGGTTTCTTTTCAACAAAGATGCGGGTTCTGGCGAGCCATCATGACTGAAAAAGGATCCCCCCCCGACTCACGCGAACCTTTGATACAAAATCCCTGTGGATTCCTGGGCATCACACGCCCCCCCCTTTCCTTCCCCGTTCTGGGAAAGTTTATTCTATCGTTGATTTTGGAAGGGAAGACACCACAAGATAAACACAGTGTTTATTAAGGATAGGGAAGGCCTCTGTAATGAACACAACTGAAAATAAGGATGGACGCTCCGGCCATTATGTCCGCCAGGCCGGTGGCTATCGGGTTTTCAAACCCGTCCCCTGACTCCCAGCCAGCCGCTCGATTTCTCTGGCCCCTTGCGCGCGAAGCTCTCACAGGCCGATTACCCATCGGGAAGATTGGATGGGGCAGAGCTCCCACCGCTGGTGCAGGCGGGGTTGGCCCATAAAGAGTTCGAAACCATCCCCCCATTTCTGGATGGCAACGGGCGTGTGGGGAGACTGCCCATCGCCTTCCTTCTCACTGAAAAGGCTCTGTTGTCCAAACCGGTGCTCTATCTTTCGCGTTATTTCAAAATACACCGCGCCCCGTATTATGATCGCCTACAAAAGGTGAATGACGCCGGGGACTGGGAGGGTTGGGTCGCGCTTTTTCTTGATGGCATGATCGAAGTGAGCCGAGAAGCCACTCAGACGGCTGCGGCGATCCTGTCCATGCGCGAGAACTTGGGCCGTGCCGCGGCCAACGCATAAAGGACCACCTATTCGATCACCCGATCGTGAATGTGGCCGCCGTGCGAGAATGGCTGAACCTCACCCACGCCGGTGCCAACCAGATCTTGGCCAGATTGAAAGGCATCGGGCTACTGCATGAAATCACCGGCTATGCCCGCAATCGGCGCTTTCGCTTCGAACCGTAATTGCGGCTATTCAAAGAATAGCGTGGGGTGACCATTTGCCAGCCCTTCTGAAAAAGCTCTCGGCGAATAAGCGCTCTATGGTTTGGATTTAAACTTTCTGTTGAGAAAACTCAACGACTCCTGTCTCCGGCAATTCTCCTGCAATTTCATCCCTCAATGGTTCGAACACCCATTCTGACTCCATCCCCTTGGGCGAAAAAACCTGGCCGTTCCCTTACCTGAGGCGGAAAGTCCCAAAGAAAGCGGCCTTTACTGATCCTCATTCAGAAAGAGATTTTCCTTTCTCTCCGGAGGACCCCCTGCCCCTCTCTCGTGAAAAGAGGGCCTGCCGGACCTCCCCGACAAGGGGCAGGCCCCGGCCGTCCCTGATGCGGGAGAGCGTCCTCCGAAGGAAGTCTCCCTCCGTTGGACAAAGCCCAAACAGGGCGAACCCCGCCCGGAGGGCAAACCAGGCCGCCCCCCCCTTTTCGGCCCCGTCCCGGGCCTTCCGGAAAAGCGCCTCCGCCCGTTTATGGTTTCCCGCCGGCTCGAGGAGAAGGGTGGCCTCCCCCTCAAGGCGAAGAAGCTCGGGGTCAAATAGGGCGGTTCCGCTCTTTTCGGCCTCCGCCTGTCCCTTGATAAGCTCCTCCAGGGCCATCTCCGGAAGACCGGCCAAAAGGGCGGTCTCGGCAAGGGGCAACACAAAGATCGGCATGATCCCGGGAACCATCTCCCTCAGTTGGGCGACCTGCTCCCGGGCCTCGAGGGCCGACGCCCTGTCCGGGCGGGACCAGGCCAGGGCCAGGCGTCCCATCGTCTCCCACTGGCGATAGCCGTACTTCTCCGAGAGGGCGATGGAGCGGACCGCGGACTCTGCCGCGAGGGGCCGGTCCCCCCGGAAGATGTGAAGATAGGCCGAGAAGGTTGCCGCAAATCCCGCCGAATAGGGATGGTCGATGTCCCGGACCCTCTCCCAAGCCTTTTGGCCATACCAGATCGCCTCGTCCGGCCTCCCGGCGATCTGGGCGGAGAAGGAGAGATAGGAGAGAGCCGAGACAAAAGGATCCTCCGCGTAGGGAGGAAGAGGCCCCTCTTTGGAGGAGCGGTCGGGGGAAGAGGCCAAAAGGGCGGAAACCTCCAGGAGGACCCGGTCGGCTTCGGCCAGGCGTCCCTCGAAGAAGCGGACCGCTCCGACCCGGGCCAGGGCCCGGCAGGACTCCGGCCTCTCTGCCTCCCGGGCCCTCTGCTCCAGGCGTTCCAGAAAGCTTCGGGCTCCGGCAGGCCCCGACCGGGTGAAAGCTCCGGCGCACACGCCCAGGAGAACGGGAAAGGGACAGGAGGCCTCCTCCTCCCGGCAAAGGTCATAGGCCCGTCCATAGATCTCCTCCACGTTCCGGGAGCCGTATCCGTGGACGGCCAGGGAGAGGGGACCCATGGCCAGAAGGATCTCGAGCTCCCGGGCACGGGCTCCGGGATGATCCCTCTCCTTCCGGAGAAGGCCCAGGGCCTTCTCGAGGTCGGCAAGGGCGTCGGGAACGGCTCCCAGGGAGGCGGAGAGCTTTGCGGCCCGGATCCATTCCTCCACCGCCCCCGGATGATCCCCCGAAAGGGCCAGGTGGTCGGCCAGGATTTCGGGCTCCCGGGCCACACGCTCCGGAAACCGGCTCTGGAGGGTGTGGGCCAGAAGCCGGTGAACCGAACGGCGGAATTTCGGGGGAAGGGAGGCCAGAACGGCCTCCCGGAGAAGGGCATGGGAGAAGTCCCAGACCGGATCCTCTCCCTCCCGGTCCCTTTCGAGGAGGCCCCGGGCCGAGAGCCTCCGGAGACGCTCTTCGACCTCTTCCGGGTCGAGCGGACCCCCCTCCCTCTCCGAGATCGCCGCCGAAAGGAGGGAGAGGGAAAACGGGCCCAGGAGACAGGCGGCCACCTCGAGCGTCCCCCGGTCCTCTCCCAGATCCCCGAGCCGGGAGCTCAAAAGATCCCGGAGAGTGGCGGGAAGGCGCTCTTCCGGGCCGGATCCGGGGCGGGCAAGCTCCCGGAGAAAGAGGGGGACCCCCCCTCCCAGGTCCAGGACCTCCCGGAGGCGATCGGGTTTCAGGCGGCCTCCCGAGACAGACTCGACCAGGAGGCGGCCTGCTCCCCTGTCCAGCCGGCGGAGGGGAAGAACGAGGTCGGGGGGCGGAAGGTCGCGCCCGGACAGGGCCGCCTCCTCCCGGGCGGTGAGCACAAGAAGGACGGGGGGGGTCTCCCGGCGGCCCTGCCACTTCCGGAGGAGGGAAATGGTGGAATGGTCGGCCCAGTGAAGGTCCTCGACAACCAGAAGGAGAGGGAGCCCTCCCTCCGGAAGGGAAAACAGATCCTCCAGGAGGGTCTCGATCCGGCGTCTCAGGCTGTCGGGGGCATGGGAGAGAAGGTCTTTCGACCAGAGGCCCGGACCCTCGAGAAGGTGGAGGAGCGTCGGAAGGTTGTCTGCTACGGGGAGGCCCGCCGAGAGAAGAAGGCGTTCGGCCCGGTAGCGGCGCTCGGAGAGCGAACGGCGGCCTTCGTCGAACCTCATGCGCCCGCGAAGGAATCTGACGACGGGATCCCAGGGAATCTCCCGGGCCCCGGCCCGGCAGCGGTATTCCCGAAGGGCGCCGGCAGGCCGGTCCGCCCCCGTCTCGACGGCTCTTGAGAAGGCCCCGGCCAGGGCAGACTTTCCAATGCCGGCCTCTCCGGTAATCCAGACCGTCTGCGCCTTCCCCCGGGCCACAAGCAACCAGAGATCCCGGAGCCGGGAGAGCTCTTCGTCCCGGCCGACCAGGAGCCGGTCGGAGCCCAACTCCAGCGCCTCCTCCCCCGTCAGGAGAAAGAGATCGAGAAATCCCCCGCTCTGGTCCGGGATCTTTTTTCCGAGCGGAAGGGCCCGGACGGTCTTTGCCAGAAGACGGACCGTCGTTTTGCTGGCGATGACCTCTTTGGAAGGGGCCTCCCGGGCAACCCGTCCCGCCTCGATGGCCCGGTCTCCGGTGGCATCGGGAGATCCCCGGAGGTGGTCGACTGTCCCTTCCCCGGTATGAAGCCCCATCCGGATTTCAAGCGAGGGCGGGGCCAGCGCCCGGAAGGCCCGGATCAGGGCCCGGGCCGCCTCAAGGGCGGCCTGGGCCCCGTCTTCCCGGACATGGGGGTATCCAAAGACGGCAAGGAGCGGGATCTCGACGGAGGGGATCAGCCAAGCTCCCCGGTCCCGGAGGAGCGACTCGGCCGAGGCCCGGAAGTCCCTCTCTCCCTCGATCCGATCCTCCGCCTCCATCTCCGGGGAGGCCGAAAGATGGACAGAGAGGAGGGTGATCTGGCGGCGTTCCCAGAGGGAGCCGGAGAGAACCGGAACGGCGAAAGAACTCCCCGGAGCCGCGGGAGCGGCCGGGCCGAGCCGGGCCAAAAGCTCCTCCTTGCGGGCGGAAACCCGCTTCCGGACTGTCTCGACCCAGCGAAGGTAGGGTTCGGGGGCCGGCAGGAGCGCCCCCTCGAGAAAGGTGCCCCGGCAGAGGGCAAGACGGGAAGCCACCAGACTCCGGCAGTCGGGACAGAGGGCGGCAGCGTGAAGGCGGTCGCAGGCCCCCGGAGGACGGTCCGAAAAGAATCGGACCACGTCGACCGGATCCTCCTCCCTCTCCGGGGAGTCGACGGAAAAGCCGAGGCTTTCGAGGGCCTTTTCCAGGGGGAGAGCGGGACCGAACCAGCGCCCCAGGGTGTAGAGGGTCGCGCTCAGGTTGACCCGGCCAGCCCGGGGATCCTTGTCGGGCCAGAGAAGACTAGCGAGATCGCCCCGTCCACGCGGGCCGCGCTCGACGGCCAAATAGAAAAGGAGGGCCCAGGGTTTGTCGACGACGGGGACAGTCTGCTCACATCCTTTATGGCAAATCTCGGGAAGACCCAGGAGACGAAGGCGAACCGGCGGTTCAACCAAGCTGACCCTCTCTTTCCTGCCAGAAAAAAGGCCCTGAGAGGCCCCTTTCCCGGGGTCTGAAATCAGATTTCAGACCCTCGGTTTACCCCGACACCGAACTTTCCCTAAGATAAACCTTTGGCTCACCTCGCCCGGTCGCAAGACCCTGGAATCATTCAAGAAATGAAAAACTGTCAGGAACGTACCACAGGTCGCCGTCAAAGAACAAGATCTGACGGCTCTCATCCCTCCGGCCCCGACAAACCGGGACCTGGACGGAAGAGAGATCTCATCCCTTCGAGAAAGGGCCTCCCATGGATTTCGACGCCGTCGACCAAAAGACCCCCGGGGAATCTCCTTCCGCCCTCATCCGGCCGGAAGAGGTCTTCCGCACGGAGATCGAGCTTCTCCTTGCCGGAATCCGGGAAAGGAGCCGGGCCGACCTGGCTCTTCTGGTCTTCCGGGAGGAGAGTCCCGGGGAATTCACGGCTCTTCCCATTTTGAGCCGCCTGGGCCATCCCCCCACACGGCCGGATCTTCTCCCGGAGCCTCTGGGGAGACTGGCCGGCCAGATCTTCAGGAAGGGGATTCCCCTCCGCCAGGACGGGAGCTCCCTCTCCCCCTGGGACGAACCCGTCGAGGGGTTTCTGGCGGAGGGCCTTCCCTTGAAGGACGACCGGGGTGTGGCCGCAGCCCTTCTTCTGGGTTTTTCCGGACCCTTCTCCACCGGGGTCCTGGGAAACCCGCTCCTCGAAACCTCCCTGACCGGGCTTCTCGAGGGCTGTCTCTTCCGGGACCGCCTCCGGAGCCGCCTGATCCATACGGAAAACCGCCTCCACACCGTCTCCCGCCTCTACAAGGCTCTCTCCGCCGTCAACACCCTGATCCTCGGCCGTCCCGACGAGGCGGTCCTGCGGGAAGGAACGATCCGGATCCTGATTGACCACGGGGGGTTCACGGCGGCGGGCTTTTACGAACACCAGGGGAAATCTCTCCGCCTGGGGGTCCACCATATCAAGGATCCCGAAAGCGACAGCCGCCGCCATCCCCTCGCCTTTTCCCTCGACCCCTCATCCCCTGACGCGCTGACCGGAACGGTCCGGGCCTTCCGGACACAGTCCCCTGTCTTCATCAACAACCTAGACGAAGAATACGAAGCCTCAGGACTTTCGGAACGGGCCCGGGACTACCGGATCCTCTCCTTCCGCTCGACGGGCCTCTGCCCGGTCTTCCGGGGAGGGATCTGCACCGGCGTCTTCGCCGTGGTCTCGGCCGTGCCCGGCCGCTTCTCCCCCGAGATCCGGGAGCTCGTCTTCGAAATCTCGCGCCTTCTCTCCCTGGCGCTTGACCGGATCGACTCCGAACGGCAAAGGGCCGAATCGGAGGAGCGGCTCGCGACCCTGATCGACCACCTGCCCGACTCCGTCCTCTTCAAGGACGGGCAGGGCCGCTGGAAGACGGTGAATCCGGCCGGGCGTCTCCTCTTCGGCCTTGGGAGCCTCTCCGACTTCCAGGATAAGACCGATCTCGAGCTCTCCCTGCAAAATCCCAAGCTTGAGGATAACTTCCGGGAATGCCACCTCT
This sequence comes from Nitrospirota bacterium, assembly GCA_021827365.1. Classification (GTDB taxonomy): domain Bacteria; phylum Nitrospirota; class Leptospirillia; order Leptospirillales; family Leptospirillaceae; genus UBA4572. The sequence continues at coordinate 3,548 of JAKAWK010000056.1, read as the reverse complement.
CGGACATTCGCGTCTGGGAATCCCGCACCCCCCTCTCCGGCCTTGAAACCTTCCCGGATTCCTCCGGAGGGTCCCGGATCCTCGAGGTGACGAAGATCCCCCTCTTTTATGAGGACGGCTCCCGGAAAGGACTGGTCGTGACCGCCCGGGACGTGACGGAAAGGCGGCGGGACGAGGAGATCCGGGAGCGCTATGTCCGGATCTTCGAGAACACCGGGGAGGGGATCATGATCACCGACAGGGATCGCCGGATCGTGGACGTGAACCCCGCCTTCTCCGGGATCACCGGCTACTCCCGGGAGGAGGCGGTCGGCCAGACGCCCCGGATCCTCCACTCGGGGATGCAGGATGCGGCCTTCTACGAGGCGATGTGGGAGTCGATCGAACGAACGGGGGGATGGGAAGGGGAGATCTGGAACCGGAAGCGCTCGGGGGAGGCCTACTGCGAATGGCTCTCCATCTTCTCTCTCACCGAGGGGGAGACCGTCACGCACTACATCGGGATTTTCACCGACATCTCCCACCGCAAAGAGGGGGAGATGCGGATCGCCCACCTCGCGACCCACGATCCCCTCACAGGAATCCCGAACCGTGGGCTCTTCAGGGAACGTCTCGATGCCGTGTGGGAGAAGGGACGAATCTCAGGGAAGGGGTTTGCCACGGGAATTCTCGATCTCGACCTTTTCAAGGAGGTGAACGACTCTTTAGGCCATGCGGCGGGAGACCGTCTCCTGACCCAGGTGGCCCGGAGGCTCGAGCGGGTCCTCAAATCGACCGACACCCTGGCCCGACTGGGGGGCGACGAGTTCGGGCTCATTCTCGGAATCGTCACCCCTGAGACTCTTCCCAGACTTTGCGGACGACTGCTTTCGGTCCTCCGGGAGCCCTTCGACCTGGGGCCGGGGCCGCTTCCTCCCGTGCGGATCTCGGGAAGCCTGGGAGTCGCGCTCTTTCCCGATGATCCCTCCGATCCCGAAACCCTGCTGTCTCACGCCGACTTGGCTCTCTACCGGGCCAAGGCCCGGGGAGGAAACGCCTGGGAGCTCTTCGGGCCTGAGATGGAGGAACGGGCCCGGAAGGCCCAGCGCCTCAGGGAGGAGTTCTCCCGGGCCCTGGAGGTGGGCGAGCTCCTTCTCCACTACCAGCCCCAGGTGGATCTTCACGGGGGATCGATCACCGGAGTCGAGGGGCTGGTCCGCTGGAATCACCCGGACCGGGGGCTCCTGCCGCCCGCTGCCTTCATCGAGGTCGTCGAGTCCTCGAACCTCACGGCGGGGCTGGGAGGCTTTGTCATCGCCCAGGCCCTGGCCCAGCAGGAGCGGTGGCGGAAGGCGGGACTTCCGCTCCGGATGAGCGTGAACATCGGAGCCCGCCATTTTCTCTCCGAAGAGTTCGTCTCCCTGCTCCGGGAGATCCCGGGCCTCGCCAGACGGCGGGATGACCCCGAGGCCCCGGAGATCCTGATCGAGGTTCCCGAACACGAGGTCCTTAGAGACCCTGTCCGGGCCAAGAGGGCCATCCAGGAGTGCCGCAAGCTGGGGCTCGGGGTAAGCCTCGACGACTTCGGCACGGGCCAGGCCTCGATCCGGACTCTCCAGGAGCTCGAGATCGACGAGGTGAAGGTCGACCGGAGCTTCATCCGGAACCTGATGGAGGATCCGAAGGATCTGGCCATTGTGGCCAACCTTCTTCGGACGGCGCGCACGCTCCTGATCCGTCCGGTGGCCAAGGGGGCGGAGAGCGAGGCGGAGGGACAGATCCTGGCTCACCTGGGCTGCCCGATCCTTCAGGGGGCGGTCCTCTCGCTCCCACTTCCCCCCGAGGAGATTCCCGGGTGGATTGCCGGATTTTGCCCGCCGGCCTCCTGGACCGAGGCCCTCCGGTGGCCCGAGTTCGACATGGAGGAGCTCTCGCTTCTCATGGTGGCCCGCGCCGCCCGGGATCTCATCCGGCGTCTTCCGCAGGAGCCCATGGACTTTGCCGAATGGATGGGCTGGACGGAGTCCCGGGACCGGTGTCTGGTCTGCCGCTGGTTCGACTATACGGAAAAGCTTCTGGGAGAGAAGGCGGGGGAGGATTTCGAGGCGGCCCGGGGCCACCACGAGAGCTTTCACCGGAGGCTCTCGGAGGCCCTCGCTCCGGACGAGGGAGGCGATCCGGCCCACCGTTTCGGAGCCCTGGCCGACCTTTCGAGGATCGGAGAGGATGTGGTCGTGCGGATTCTGGCCCTCTGCGGAAAGACGGCTCAGAACTTGTCCAGAAGCCTTCTCTGAACCGTTCCTTCTTCGAAGGTCTTCGGGGATTTCCCTTTTTCTTCCCGAAGGTCGGCATCGAGTACGGCAAAGGTCTCACAAAGGGTATCTTGAGATTTAGAGGAGAGGAAGACTCCGTTGGGGTCAGGAACGGACCTGAGATCCTCCGCCCAAGATCCGCCAAACGGAAACCGGTGAAAGGCGGGCCGGACCTGGGCGTCCCCGGGAAGACTCCAAACCCATAAAATGAAACGGACATTGGTATGTCCGGAGGTGTCAGTTTAGGATCCCTCTGAAAGGCCGGGAAAGCAAAGCTTTTCCGTGAAGAAGATAAAAGGCCAGGCAGGGGCTTCTGCATGGCGTCCTTCGCCTTCCCTCCCTGAGAGCGGGAGTATTGAGCCTCAAATTTGTCCCGAAGTTATTGACCTAAAAACCATCCCCCCCAATCCTTGATCTTTGAAATGGAAAATTGTTCCACACGCTAGCCAGGCATAACCATATTGTTTATGATATATTCATGATTAAAACCTTCACCAACAAACCTACAGCGGCAATATTTGCTGGCAAATTCGTCAAAGGTCTTCCTCATGAAATCCAGGAGCGGGCCCACCGAAAATTAAAACAGATCGACGCGGCCACAAAAGTTTTTGACCTGCGAATTCCGCCTTCAAACGGCCTTGAACCCCTCGAAGGAGACAGAAAGGGTCAATGGAGCCTCCGGATCAATGATCAATGGCATATTTGCTTCCGATTCGAAAATGGCCACGCGGATGACGTTGAAATTATCGATTATCATTAAAGGGATATAAAATGAGTATCCGTCGAGAAGATCTCAAAAATCACGATTTTTCCGAAGTGGCCACGGGAGAGGAAATACCATCTCCACATCCAGGTGTCTTTTTGCGCGAGACTCTGGATGAGTTGGCCCTTTCGCAGGCCCGGCTCGCTGAAATGATTGGCGTGACTCCCATGCGAATTTCGCACGTGGTCAAGGGAGATCGGCCCCTAAAGGCTGAACTTGCCATGAAATTGGGCAAGCTTTTCGGACAGACCCCGGAATACTGGCTTAATCTGCAATCTTCCTATGATCTCGCAGTCGCTGAACACTCTCCTGACTTAAATCTCGAAACCATTCCAAAACTCACGTGGGGAGTCTTGCGCCGGAATCTTCCCATCAAGAAGGAAGAAGAGGAAAATTTCACCAAAGACCAGACAGGGGTTCTTCCAGAGAAATTCGGAGCAGATCAGGAAAAACATCACACTTGACATCCTCCCCTCCGTGAAGGAAGGGGATTC
>JAKAWK010000055.1 GCA_021827365.1 Nitrospirota bacterium | reverse complement strand
GTCCGTATCGGTGACAGGTCGGTCATCGCCGCCGGTTCGACGGTGACGACAGATGTTCCCGATGATGCCTTGCTCCTTTCGAGGGCTCCTCAGGAGATCCGCCCCGAAGGGGGGGTCCGTTACCACCATCGCAGGGAGAAAAGACCCGAGGTCAAAAACGGCCGGAGTGCCCCGAAGAAAAAGGACAGGGAATAATGTGCGGAATCATCGGCTACGCTGGCCCGCGTGAGCCGGTCGGAATCGTGCTGGAAGCGCTATCAAGGCTCGAGTATCGTGGCTACGACTCGTCGGGGGTGGCCTTTTTCGGAAAGGAAGGAAAGATTTCCGTTGTCCGGGCGTCTGGAAAGCTCTCCCGACTGGCCGAATCCGTCCAGGGAACGACCGGATCTCCGGGAACGGCCATCGGACATATCCGGTGGGCGACTCACGGGGCCCCGACAGAAGAAAATGCCCACCCCCACAGGTCCGGACCAATCGTTCTGGTGCACAACGGCATCATCGAGAACGAACGCGCACTTCGAAGAGAGCTGGTTGGGCAGGGGTATTCGTTTTCCTCCGAGACAGACACCGAGGTCCTGGCCCACCTGATTCATCGGGCCTACCGGGAGGAAGGAGATCTGGCCCTGGCGGTCCGGAAAGGACTTTCCGGAGTCGAGGGAAGCTATGCGCTGGCCGTTGTGTGCGAGGAGTCTCCGGGACAGCTGGTGGCGGTCCGCAAGGGAGCGCCCCTGATCCTGGGTGAGGGGGATGGGGAATTTTTTGTCGCCTCGGATGTTCCCGCCTTTCTCAAGTGGACACGACGGGTCATGCCGCTTCCGCCCGAGGTGGTGGTTACGCTGTCGCCCAAGGGGGTCTCCTTGTGCCGTATCTCCGATGGCCTGGGCCTTCCTGCCGTCTTCGAAGAGGTGCCCTGGGATCCGGTGCAGGCGGAGAAAGGACATTACCGGCACTTCATGGAGAAAGAGATCTTCGAGGGGCCCCGGGCTATCATAGATACGCTTGAGGGACGCCTGGGCGAAGAAAATTCCCGCGTCTTCCTTCCGGAGCTCGTCCGGCTCGGCCCCAATCCGACGGAAATCGTCTTCGTCGCCTGCGGGACTTCCTACCATGCCGCCCTTCTGGGCCGCCTGATGATCGAGTCCCTCTCCCCCGTTCCTGTCCGGGTCGAGATCGCCTCAGAATTCCGCTACCGCCCATTGCGCTTCCGGAGAGGGGCCTGGGTCATCGGGATCAGCCAGTCCGGGGAGACCGCTGATACCCTGGGGGCCCTGGAGGCGGCCCGGAAGGAGGGATATCTGACAGTGGCCATCACAAATGTCGGAGGATCCTCCATCACCCGCGAAGCCGAGGCGACCCTTCTGACCCGGGCCGGCCCGGAGATCGGGGTTGCCTCCACCAAGGCCTTCATCGCCCAGGTGACGCTCGTCTGGCTTCTCGCCCTCTATCTTGGGCGGCGGGAGTCCCCCGAGGTCCGGGACTCCCTGGCGGCTCTTGTCAGATCTCCGGCCCGGATGGAAGGGTTTCTGGGGGCGGTTGACCGGGACCTGATCGACCGGCTCTCCCGGCAGATCCTGGCTGCCCGGTTTGTCATCTTCATCGGCCGGGGGATCGACTATCCCCTGGCGATCGAGGGAGCCCTCAAGCTTAAAGAGATCACCTATCGTCCGGCAGACGGGTATCCGGGGGGGGAGCTCAAGCATGGTCCCATCGCCTTGGTTGAGCCGGGGGTTCTGATTGTGGCACCCCTTGTGGATATTTGGCTTCGCCCCAAGGAAATTTCCAATATACGGGAGATCGAGGCCCGTGGCGGAACCGTCATTACGATCGGCCAGCCAGGGAACGGTGCCGAAGATCCCGTCCCGACCTTTCTCCTGCCCGCCTCTTCGGAGTGGGATGGGGTCTTCTTCGCTTCGGCGGTGCTCCAGCTTCTCGCTTACAGGGCGGCTTTTATTGCAGGAAATGATGTGGACCAGCCCCGAAATCTGGCCAAATCCGTGACCGTCGAATAAAACCTTGAGGAGCTTTTTGTCATGGCCAATGACTGGACAGTAGAAACAGAACCTCTCGTCCCCGGGAAGGTCGAAGTGGTCCTTCCCTCATTTTCTCCCGATGGCTCAAAGATCGCCTTTGTCCGCCTTACGGATCCTGACACCATTCACGAAACCAGGGATCTGGGATGTCTGACCATTCTGGATGCCAAGAGCCGGGAGGTTCTTCATGACGTCGGCAAGAACCTGGTGGCGGTCAATTATCGGGAAAGAGGACGGGGAGCCAATGAGCTGATCTATGTCTGGTCGCCGGACAGCCGCTATGTCACCTTCCACCAGGACCGGGCCAACTGGGAACATTACGGAGCCCGCTGGTCCCTCAACCGGCTCGATACCTTGAGCGGAGCGGTCGAGCCCTTCCCCTTTGACTCCGATGCGATCCGTCCCCAGGCCCTTCTTCCCTCTCCGTCGGGACGTCTTCTGGCGATCCATACACGCCAGCGCTGGAAGCCCTATACCCGGAAGATACTCTGGAAGACCACCCACCACATGGTCCTGGGGGACCAGCTCATGGTCTGCGGTCCCTTGGGGGAAAATCCGGTCAATGTGATCGACTGGCCTTCGGAGCGCTATGGCCAGGAGGAGGCTCTGGGGGACTTCCACTGGTCCCCGGCGGGAGACAGACTCGTTTACATCGTCCGATTCAAGGAGGGCCGTTTCCGGGAGGAATGCCTCCTTTATCTCTGGGAACCCGGCTCCGCATCCCGGGAAATCTTCCGGACCTCCGAGCATCTCGACCATTTCTCCTTCTCTCCCGACGGCCGCTCCCTCTGGTTTCACACCCGAGACAGGCGTGTCGAAAATCCCCAGAAACGAAACACCCTTCACAGGCTTGATCTTGAGGGCCCAGAGGACCACATCCTTCTTGAACACCGCGAGTTCTTCTATCCCCTGCTCGCGGGGGCGGGGAAAGATGTCCTGATGGAGATGCAGCTTGAAGCCGGCGGGAGGGGAATCGCCCTCTATCACCCGGAAACCGGAACCACGGTTCCGGTGGTCAAGACGGGGTACAGCCTCTACCCGCTCTGGTCTCCCACCGGAGACTCATTTCTCTATCTCCGGACGAAACCCGACTCCAAGCCCTTCTGGACGTGGCCGACCGAACCTTTTCTCCAGCGTGTCTCCGGAGGGGCGCCGAACCGTGTCCTTCCCGTCGATGCCACCGCAAAGCTCGTGAATTGCCGGCCGGCCTTTTCTCCGTCGGGACGGGAAATCCTCTTTGTCGCCAAAGACGAGGAGGAGGAGTCCGCAGACCGCTTCGCAGGGCTGTGGCTCTCCCGCATACTCGAATCAGGGGGAGCCAAATCCTCTTGAGCCTCTCCGAATCTCCCGAAATTCCTTTAAATCCGGAACAGGAGGCGGCTGTTCTTCATGAGGGGGGACCCCTTCTTGTCCTTGCCCCGGCCGGTTCCGGAAAGACCCGGGTCGTGATCGAACGGCTCATCGCCCTGATCGAACGTTCGGGGGCGGGGGGGGAGGGATTTTTCGTCGCCACCTTTACGAGAAAGGCGGCGGGAGAGCTCTCGGAGCGGATCACAAGAAGGATCCCGGGCGCACGGCTGCCCTGGGTGGGGACATTCCACTCCCTTTCGGCCCGCCTTCTTCGGAGGTTCTCCGGCCCGGCCGGACTCTCCCCTGATTTCACCATCTTTGATGCCGGAGACCAGAAGGCCCTGGTCCGCGAGATCATGAGGCGCCACCGGATTTCCGACGAGGATGTGAACCCTCAGGATGTCCTGCGCCAGATAGGCCGCTGGAAAAATGCCCGGCAAGGGCCGGGTCCCGCTCTCGCCCAGCGTCTTTTTGGAACTAATCGCTGGTTTGCCACCTGCTACGAGGAGTACGAAAAGGGACTCGAGGCCAGCCGGGCCTTGGACTATGACGATCTTCTCCTTCGTCTCGTCGCCCTCTTGGGCAGGAGCCCGGAGGTTTCCGGGGAGCTTCGTAAGCAGTTTCACCACATCCTGGTGGATGAATACCAGGATACCAATCCCCTCCAGGAGGAGCTCATCAGACTACTTTCCCGGAACAGGACCAATGTGACGGTCGTGGGAGATGACGACCAGAGCATTTACCAGTTCAGGGGGGCGGACATCACCCACATCCGCTCCTTTGCCGAGAACTATCCCGGAGCCCGCCGGGTCCTTCTTTCCCGGAACTACCGCTCCACCCCCACGATCGTCTCCGCCGCCTCATCGGTCATCGCCCGGAACGGAAAGCGCTATGAAAAGGAGGTGCAGGCCGTCCGGGGAACGGGAGTACCCGTTTTCTTGAAGGAGCTCTCCACTGAGGATGTGGAGGCGGAGTATGTCTGCCGCATGCTCCGGGAATGGACAAGGGGGGGAGGACGCCTGGGAGAATCGGCGGTCCTTTTCCGGACCCATGCCCAGGCCCTCCCCATTGAAAAGGCGCTCTCTCTGGCGGGGATTCCCTTTTATCGAAAAGGCGGAGGAGGATTTCTTGAAGGTCGGGAGGTCAAGGATCTCCTGGCCTATCTCAGGGTGATGGCCAACCCCTATGACAGGGTGAGTCTCTCGCGGATTTTAAATGTGCCGGCCCGGGGACAAGGGGAGAAGGCTCAGGAGATTCTGAGGAGACTGGGAGAAATCCAGCCCGGGGCAATGGCCCCGGAGCTCCTAGAACGCCTGGCTCTGGAACAGCGTCGTGGGGGAAGCCTTCCGGAGCTCGCCGCCCTTCTCAGGGAAGGGGGAGACCGGGCCCGGTCAGGTGAGCTTCCCCGGACCCTTCTCGAGGAGGTCCTTGTCCGGACCGACTACCGGGGATGGGTCTCCATGGCAAGCCACGACCTGGAGGAACGGGAGAAAAGACTGGAGGCTGTTTCTGAACTTTTGCGCATGTCGGAAGCCTTCTCTCCATCCCCCGAGGGAGACCGGTTGCCCCTGTCGTCCTTTCTTGAAGAGATTGCCCTGGCCCAGCAGGAACCAGGGAACCCGGATGACGGAGGTCGGGTCGCGCTGATGACGATCCACCAGTCCAAAGGGCTGGAGTTCGATCAGGTCTTTGTCGTGGGTCTCGAGGACCAGATTCTTCCCCTACGGGGAAAATCTCCCACAGACATCGAGGAGGAACGGCGGCTGTTTTATGTGGCCATGACCCGGGCCCGGTTCCGCCTGCATCTCTCCTGGTGCCAGACCCGGCGGATCTATGGGCGGACCCACTCCCATCCCCCCTCTCCCTTTCTCCGCGACATCCCTCCTCACCTTGTCGAAGGGGACATTCCCTCCGTTGCACGACCTGAAAGGGACGCTTCGCTTCCCCGTCCCCGGGACTTCCGGCGCCCGTGGCCGGAGTCTCCGGGACGCCCCCCAGGGCGGAGGGAGGCCGTTGTCCCGGACCGGGCTATGGTCTCCCAAAAGGCTCCAGCTCGCACAGAACCGGGACGGAGTGATCCGGAAAAAGTCCGGGCCCGGCGTCCCGAATGGATCGGACGGAAGGTCCTGCATCCCCGATTTGGTCCGGGGGAGGTCATGGATGCCTTTTCCCCGGACCCTGATCTCGAGGTGGTCATCCGGTTTTCCGACGGGGCCTCCCGGACCCTGCTTGCCCGAGTGGCCAACCTGACGATTCTCGAAGGCTAAGGCTGTTTGCATCCGGCAACCCTTCCGGACTTTTCTCGGGGAAGAGAAAATATTGCTATAATTGGAGGTATCTCCCATCCAGGGAATACCAAAAAAGGTCAATAAATTCGAAAGGATGTCTCTTGTGAATCTTTCCAGATCTGATGTCCTCCACGTCGCCCGGCTTTCGGCCCTGGCGCTGTCGGAGGCCGAGGTGGCCAGGATGACTTCCGAGCTCTCCGCCATCCTCAACTATGTCGAAGGGCTGGCCACGGTCGATATCTCCGGGGTGGCGGAAGCAGGAGAGTCTCTTGCTCCGACCCCTTTGGCTCCGGACACTCCGGCTGCCTCCCTGTCCACGGAGGGGGCCCTGGCCGGAGCTCCGGACCGTTCCGGAGCTTTTTTCCAGGTTCCACGAATTCTTGAAGAAGGTCGGTGACACATGCTGAGATCCTTTTTGCGTTCCAAAATCCACCGGGCCACCGTGACCCAGTCCGAACTCGAATACGAAGGGAGCCTGACGCTCGACACCGACCTTATGGAGGCGGCAGGGATTCTTCCCTATGAAGAGGTGGTCATCAGCAACCTCAACAACGGGGAGCGTTTCTCAACCTATGTCATCGAGGGGAAAAAGGGATCAGGGACCATCTGCCTCAATGGGCCGACCGCGAGGAAAGGGGCCGTGGGAGACCGCGTCATCATCTTTTCCTACGGAATGCTCTCTCCGGAGGAGGTTCCTCACCACCGCCCGGTCATTGTGATGGTTGACGGAAAAAATGCGATAAAGAGCCGGAAAACGGCGGGCCCTGACAACGGGGAGGGCCGGTGAAGAATCCCTTTTTCACGTCACTTTCGGATTTTGCGAAGGGACGGGACGACAAGCGGTTTTCGATCGAGGAGATCACCCGTTATTTTCTCTCCCGGACGGAGTCGCTCAACGCCTCATTGAATGTCTGCCTGTCGACAAATCCCAATGCCATCAATAGGGCCCGCCAGCTCGATGCCCGGCTTGTCCGGAACGGGGCTCAATCCCCTTTTACCGGGTATCCTGTCATGATCAAGGACAATTTCGAGATGGAAGGATTCCCGACCACCTGTGCCTCGAAGATCCTTTCCGGATATGTCTCACGTCGGACCGCGACTTCGGTGGGGCGCCTCCTGTCTCTCGGAGCCATTGTCCTGGGCAAGACCAATCTCGACGAATTCGCGATGGGATCCTCGACGGAGAATTCCGCCTTTGGCCCCACGAAAAATCCCTGGAATCCCGCCCGGGTTCCGGGGGGGTCCTCGGGGGGGTCTGCGGCCGCGGTTGCGGCGGGACTTGCCCCACTCTCGCTCGGCTCGGATACCGGCGGCTCGATCCGGCAACCGGCCGCCTTTTGCGGGGTCCTGGGGATCAAGCCGACCTACGGACGAATCTCTCGGTCAGGACTGGTGGCTTTTTCCTCCTCCCTCGACCAGATCGGCCCCTTTGCTGTCCATGCTTCCGATGCGCTTGAGGCGCTGGTCGCGATGGGCGGGAGGGATCCCCTTGACATGACAACGGACGACCGGGACCCCTCCGAAATGCGCCGGGATTTTCAGATGACGGAGATTCCCGGACTCCGGATCGGGATTCCGGCGGAGATGTTCGGAGAAGGACTGGATTCCTCAATTCGCGACCGACTCGGTGAACTCCGGGACTCCCTGGCCGGATCAGGATCACGTGAGGTGGCTGTCACCCTCCCCCACTCCCGGTTCGGGATCAACGTTTACTATCTTCTGGCCACTTCGGAAGCCTCCTCGAATCTTTCCCGCTTCGACGGGGTCCGTTACGGCTTCCGGGTGAAGGAGCCCGCCGACCTCCGGGCAATGTACGAGGAGACTCGGGACCGGGGCTTTGGGGATGAGGTGAAACGCCGTATTCTCCTGGGAACCTTTGCCTTGTCAGCCGGGTATCAGGAAGCCTTCTATCGCAAGGCCCGGAAGGTCCAGACCCTCATCAGAGGGGATTTCCTCCAGGCCTTTGAGCACTGTGACATGATCCTGACCCCGACTTCGCCCTCACCTCCCTTTGCATTCGGAGAGAAGACCGGAGATCCCCTTTCAATGTATCTCTCCGATGTCTACACGATTACGGCCAATCTGGCAGGACTGCCGGCCCTCTCGGTGCCTGTGGGTCTGGACTCCCAGGGATTGCCCGTAGGGGCCCACCTGATTGGACCTCCCTGGTCGGAAGGCCGTCTTCTGAAGGTGGCGGACAAGATCTCCAGTCTTTACCCCATGCCCCTTCCGGAGGTCCATGCGGGGCATCCTGCCGGATTCCGGGAAGGAGGCCTGAAATGACCGAATCTTCCGTCTCTCTTTGGGGACAATGGGAGGTAGTGGTGGGGCTTGAGGTCCACACCCAGCTCCTCACGAAGAGCAAGCTGTTCTGCCGTTGTGAAAATCGCTTCGGGGCGCCTCCCAACACCCTGGTCTGTCCCGTCTGTCTCGGCCATCCGGGGACACTGCCCGTCCTGAATGGGGAAGCCGTGCGTCTGGGTGTCAGGGCGGGGCTTGCCGCCGGATGCCGGGTCTCTCCTGTCAGCACATTCGAGCGCAAACACTATTTCTATCCCGACCTTCCGAAAGGCTACCAGATTTCCCAGTATGCCCAGCCCCTCCTGACGGGGGGATCGCTCCGGATCAGGACGGAAGCGGGAGAGCGGATGATCCGTATTCACCGGATGCACCTCGAGGAGGATGCCGGGAAGAACCTGCACGCGGGCATCCCTGACAGGAGCCATGTGGATCTGAACAGGGCGGGCGTTCCTCTCTTGGAAATCGTTTCCGAGCCCGATATCAGGAGTCCGGATGAGGCGGTCGACTATCTCAAGCGGCTGCGTCAGCTTCTGAGAGCGACGAAGGTTTCGGACGGCAACATGGAGGAAGGCTCCTTCCGTTGCGACATCAACCTTTCGATCCGCCGGCCGGGGACCTCCGTCTTCGGGACCCGGGTCGAGATCAAGAACGTGAATTCCTTCCGTTTTGTCCACAAGGCGATGGTTTACGAGATCGAACGCCAGATCGAAGCCGTGGAATCGGGGGAGAAGATCCTCCAGGAGACCCGTCTTTTCGATCCCGTCTCCGGGAGGACCAAGCCCATGAGAAGCAAGGAGGAGGCCCTCGACTACCGTTACTTCCCGGAGCCGGACCTTCCCCATCTTGTCCTTTCCCCCTCCCTGATCGAAGAGGAAAGGTTGTCCCTTCCCGAACTTCCCGAACAGCGTGTGGAACGATTGTGTACCGAGATCGGATTGTCCCGGTCCGATGCGGAAATCCTTGTGGCCGAAGAGTCACTCGCCCGCTATTTTGAAGAAGGGCTGGAGCGTTTCCGGTCTGGCATCGCGGACGAGGAGGGGTTAAGGAAGGTCCGGGAGCGCTGGACCTCCTTTGTCCTCTCCGAAGTGCTCCGTGAACTCAATCGCCGGGGAGAGGAGGTTCTGTCCGGACCTACCGGCGTGACGCACGCGGTGGATCTTCTGGAAAAAGTTCTCGGCGGCTCCCTCTCTTTTTCCCAGGCCAAGGAGGTTTACGGCCGGGCAGCGGAGGAAAAAAAGACTCCCGTCTCTCTGGTCGAGGAGCTGGGACTTGTCCAAGTCTCCGGCGAGGGGGAGCTTTTGGCTCTTGTGGAGGCCGTTCTTGCTGAAAATACAGAGGAAGTGGCCGCCTATCGGGGAGGCAAGGACCGCCTGTTCGGTTTTTTTGTCGGGGCCGTCATGAAAAAATCCCGAGGGAAGGCCAATCCGGAAAAGGTCAACGAGATTCTCCGCAACAAGCTGAAAGGATAGGTCCATGCCTCTGGTTTTAGCTGCGCTCTTTCTGGCGGCGCTCCTTCCGGCAACTCCCGCCGCCTTCGCGGGGGATCCTTTTGCCTATCTTCCCATGGTCCCCATGGAGAAGACCTATGAGGGGCTGGGAGGCAAAATCCGGGTCGTCGAGACGGTCCGTCCAGTCCCCCAGGGGACCACCGCCCTCCGGACGGTCGAGGTTGTCCGGAAAATTGCCTACCTGAACTTTCCGCCGAAGACCATTGTCTCAACCTTCTCCTATGACCCGTCGAGGGGGACCTATGCCAAGGTTTCCAGTACCTCGGCCTTCTCAAAGGCAGTTTTCCACTACCACCCTCCTCTCGTGCGCGTTCGTCTGCCCTTCCGGAAGGGAGACCATTGGGAGGGCGAAGACGGTCAGAACACCATTCACGACCGGGTGTGGGGAAAGGTCCGCATCACCCTTCCGGCAGGAACCTTCCTCTGCTGGGTGGTCCGCCGCAAGCTGACTTATGACCTCATCAGTCGTCGTTACACCCAGGTCCTCTATGAGTATTACGCCAAGGGGGTGGGTTTCGTGGGGGAGGGAGGCTGGTCGGCCACAGGGAAATGGCACTGGTCAAAACGCCTTCTTTCCTTCAAAATGGGGACGGACTGATCCTGAGGAACTGGCCTTCAGCCTGTCCCAACCTGTTCAGGAGAGACTCTTGGCCTTTAGAACCCGGACCCAGGCCGTCCTGTGGATCGCTGTCGCGATAATTCTTGGAGGGGCTCTCTCCTCTCTGGGCGGTCGCTGGCTCGAGGAACGGCCGGGCTTCTGTCTTTCCTGCCATGAAATGACGTTTTACGGGAAAACCTGGCAAGCATCGGGGGCAGCGAAGAAGCATGGACGGTGTATCGATTGCCATTCGGGTCGTGGAATCGTCGGGGCGGTCTCGGCCCAGATGACAGGGATCGTGGAACTCGGAACCCATTTTCTGGGGACTCCCCGGCCCAAAATGTCCTACAGACCGGGGATTGTGCCGAACGAAAACTGCATCAAGTGTCATGTTCACGGTTATATCCGCTCCGCCCACAAGGATTTCGACTTTCGGTCCCATGAATGTGCCTACTGCCACAATCATTTCAAAGACCGGAACTTTTCCGGTGAGATACCGCTCGCGATGGAGCGATACCAAGAACGATTCGCAAAGGGAGATGTCAATGAGTGAAATTGATCGTATTCATGGCCGGGAGGTTCTGGATTCCAGGGGAAACCCCACCGTCGAAGTGGAGGTGACCCTCGCATCGGGGGCCACCGGGCAGGCGATCGTTCCCTCGGGAGCCTCGACCGGAGCCAAGGAGGCGCTTGAACTCAGAGACCATGACCCTGAGCGCTTTGGGGGAAAGGGTGTCCTTAAGGCCATAGAAAATGTCGGGGGTCTCATTCGGGACACGCTCGAGGGCCTTCCGGCCGATGACCAGGCCTTGATTGACGAGACCCTGATTTCACTCGACGGGAGTGAAAACAAGTCCGTCCTGGGCGCCAATGCCATGCTGGGAGTCTCCATGGCGGTGGCGAGGGCCGCCGCGGCCGAACGGGCCCTTGATCTCTACCGGTGGCTGGGCGGAGCCCTGGCCCGCACGCTCCCGACGCCCTTCATGAACGTGATCAACGGGGGAGTCCATGCGGACAACAATCTCGATTTTCAGGAATTCATGATTGTTCCCCATGGAGCGGAAAGTTTTTCGGAGGCCCTCCGGACGGGTGCCGAGGTCTTTGCCGCCCTGAAGGGAGTTCTCAAGTCCCGGGGACTCACCACGCTTGTGGGGGACGAGGGGGGATTCGCACCCTCCCTCTCCTCCCACGACGAAGCCTTTGACCTTCTTCTGATGGCGATCGAGAAGGCCGGTTATCGCCCGGGAGAGGAGGTTTCACTGGCTCTTGATGCGGCCTCATCCGAGTTTTACAGGGAAGGGGTCTATCTTCTGGAGGGTGGGAAAAAACGTGTCAGCTCGGAGGAGCTCGTCGATTATTATGAGGAGCTTATTTCGAAATACCCGGTCATCTCCATTGAAGACGGTTTGGCGGAAGATGACTGGGACGGGTGGGTTGCCATGACGAAACGTTTGGGATCCCGCGTCCAGCTCGTAGGAGATGATCTTTTCGTGACCAACCCCGACATTCTTGCCGAGGGTATAAGAAACGGAGCGGGAACGGCCGTTCTGGTCAAGCTCAATCAGATCGGGACCGTGACCGAAACGATCGAAACAACCCGGCTGGCCCTTTTTCACCGCATGGGAGCCATGATCTCCCATCGGTCCGGTGAAAGCGAGGATACCTTTATTGCCGACCTGGCCGTGGCTACGGGAGCTGGCCAGATCAAGACAGGGTCCCTGGCCCGGGGGGAACGGACATCCAAATACAACAGACTTCTCCGAATTGAGGAGGCTCTGGGGGACACGGCCCGATATGCCGGCCTTTCCCTCGTCAGGAGGGGGTAGGACAGAGCGATGAGAGAACCGGCGAAAATGGAGACCCGGGAAAAGGGCAAGGGCCAGCTGTGGTTTTACTGGACCGTCGGGACCGGTCTCTGGATCTGGACCTTGTCGGCCCTTCTCTCGGGAACAACGGGGGCCATGCCGCTTGTCTCCTATTTTTTCAAGGAAAGGGAGGCCGTCCATGCCTTGGACCGGATCGATGGACGAGTCCGGGTCCTCGGGGGTCGGGTGAGCTCCCTCCGGTCCGATCCCTTTGCCATGGAGCGACAGGCCCGGGAACGGGAACATCGTCTCCGGCCGGGAGAAATTCTTGTTCTGCCCCGGGGGGAATCCCGGTAATGTCATTGATTTTTGAGGTGAAAGTGCGTTAGGATCGAAACTTGTTGTGTTTGGTCCAAAGGAGAGTCGCGAAGTCAGGTCTTGCGACAGGCAACGGTCCAGCGTGTTAGAGGGAACTTTCCGGCAATGCCGGAAGTTTATCCTGGGAGAAAACGAGCGCATGTCAAGTGTCATCAAGAAGCGTCGGAAGAAGATTCGGAAACACAAGTACAAGAAACTGCGAAGACAATCCCGTCACAAGAAGAAGTAGCATCGGTCAGAGACAGCAGGAAGGGGATCGGTCGTGAACGAACGGAGGCTGGTCATAGGGGGAACATTTTTCCTGTTCCTTGTTTCATCGGGTATTGTGACCTATGAACAGATCCAGATCGGAAATCTGCAGGGGGAGCTTCGCCATATGAAGATCCTCATGAGAGCCGGAGTGCGTTCAGTCCCATCCCCTTCCGCTTCCTCTCCCTCCGAACCTGCAAAAAATCCCTCCGGGGTGGCAAGCTTCGAGTCCGATACCACCAATACCGCCATGGGAATCAAGGATTTTTCAACTCTGCTTCCCCCCATGGTTTCCCAAGGCCGGCGTCTGTACCTGTCACACCGGTCCCAGGTCCGCTTTGTTGCCTACCATCTCGTAGTATTTGAACTTCAGGACGAAAAGGGCCACACGGTCCCGGCGCTTTTCAATGTCGAAGACCCGGAAACCTCTGTCTCCTGGCGTTATCTCTATTCCTTTTCCCCAAGATAGTTACCCCCTCAAGCCCTTCAATTCCCAAAACCCAGTCCTGCACAGGCCTTCGGCCCTCCGATTTCTGGTCTTTTCAGGGGTTTTATCTCCTGGATGTCTGCCAGGGTCTGGTCCCAATGAAAGCTTCTCCACCGGAATGCCTCAATAGATCGGCCTCGTCCGGACAAGGGGAATTTGTATTGAATGGGGAGGGGGCCCTTTTGAAGAAGGGCCCCCGGGATTTCAGAGTCCATGAGGCTCGGGTTGTCCCTTTATGCCCGTCTTGTCCAGAATCTTTTTGGGTCCCACAATCACGGTGACGAAGGTCTTACCTTTAAGGAGTTTCTGCCCGGCGGCCAGAGCAGAGACTTGCGTGACCTGGCGGACCTTCTCGGGGTAGTCGGTAAAATAGGTGAGGCCAAGATTGTCACTCCAGACAACCAGAAGAAGAGAGGCGAGCTTCGATGTGGTGTTCATCAGGAAGGGGAAGCCTCCGACCAGTTCATTCTTGACCGACTCAACCTTTTCCGGGGAGGGCGGGGTCTTTGTTGCCTTGTCAAGAACGGAATCCATTGCCTTGATAACCTTTGCGGTATTGGGGGCATGGGTCTGGAAATTGACCAGAAATGGCCCGGGATAGCGTTCGGCGTCGAGGCCGGTGTGAATGTAATAGACAAGTCCCATCTTTTGCCGGATGACCCGGTTTAATGTGGAGGTATTTGTGGCCCCGAGAACCATATCGAAGACGAGGGCATTGTAGAAGGAGGGATCCTCGCGGGCAATTCCCGTGGTCCCGTAGAAGACGGTCGATTGCCGGAGTTCAGGCTTGTTGATCAGATAGACGCCCGCCCGGGGTGAAAGAGAGGAGGGCCGGTTCGGCGGGGACCCAGTCCGGGATATCGGGCCCCATTTTCCGAAATACCGTTTGGCCAGACTCAATCCCTCAGACGGGGTCAGGTCACCGGCCAGAACCAGGACGGAGTGGTCAGGCCGATAGTGGACGGAGATGAAATCGACCAAGTCCTGGCGGGTGATTCCCTTGACGGAGGCGGCTGTTCCCGAGGATGGATGGCCATAGGGGCCTTGGCCAAAGAGCAGACGGTAAAAAAGGTTGGTTCCCCGCGGACCGGGATGGCTTTCCGCATCGATCAGCGAGGCGATATAGTTCGCCTTTTTCTGGTCAAACTCTGCCTGGGGGAAGGTCGGAGCAGCGATCATCTCCGAGGCGAGGGAAAGGAGAACCGGTGTCTCCGTGGTGAGGCTGTCTCCGGAGACAGTGGTCATGTCCCGGCCGGCTGAGGCCTCAAGGGATCCCCCGGAACTGTCGATCGTCCGGAAAATCGAGAGGGCGTCATGAGTTTTCGTACCCCGTTCAAGAAGACTTGCGGCAAGGGAAGCCGTTCCGCCTTTTCCCGGAGGATCTTCCGCCGACCCGGCTCTCAGGCCGATGCGAAATGAGATCAAGGGAAGGTCAGGACGGGGAACCACGTAGACTTCCAGACCATTCGGGAGGGTTGTCGAAAAAATTTTCGTGTGCATCGCCGGAACGGGATAGCTGGCGATGGCGGAGGTTTTGGCCGTTCCGGGTTGTTTTCCGGCAATGGACCCGGAAGAGGGAGCATGGGCGCAGGAGGCCAGAAAAAGCAGGGCGGACAGGAAAATGCGCGGAGAAGGTCGGAGGTTCGTCGGGAATTGCCATGGGGCCATGTGAGTCTCCTTTGATGGAAGAATCTCCCGAAAGAAGGGATTCTCCTGTCTGTGGTCTATCGGACGATCCTGCCCGGGCGTGAAAAAGAAGGATGACTAAGGGGGCCTGTCGGAAACAGATAGCCCACAGTTTCGTTGCTGGTTCGAAGATACTTTCTGGCCACACGCCTGACATCCTGGGCCGAAACAGACTGGATGTTCCGGACGTAGTCCGTGAGATAGGACATGGGAATCCGGTCGGCGGACATCATGCCCAGCATCATGCCCATTCCAAAGGCCGACTCCTGGTTCATGACGAATTGGGTCAGGATCTGTTTTTTGGCGGAATCGAGGAGTTCCGCCGAGACCAATGAGGTTCTCACCTGGCGGATCACGGCATCGAGGCGTTTCCTCAGGATGGGCGGAGAGGCTTTCGGCAATCCCTGAGCATAGAAGTAAAACAGACCAGGATCGGCCGTCATCGGGTCATAGGAGCCTTCGGCATCCACGGCCACGGGGTGGCGATAGATCATGTCCTGGTAGAGGAGGGAGGTTCGCCCTCCGGAGAGGACCTGGGCCAGGACGACGAGCTTCATGGCGTCAGGGCTCCGGAAGTTGGGCGTATGAAAGGCCATCATGGTGATGGGAAGCATGGCCGGCTTCCTGACGACGGTCATCCGGAGACGATGCTGGCGGGGTTCCCCCGGAATCCGGCTTTTGGGAAGATGTCCCGGGGGAATGGCACCAAAATATTCTTCGACCTTGGCGGTGAGGGTTTTTTCGTCGATTGGACCCACGACCACGATGGTCGCGTTATTTGGCATGTAATGGGCTCGGTAGTAGTTCCTTATATCATTCCGGGTTGTGTGCTTTATATCCCCTTCCCAGCCGATGACGGGATTATGGTAGGGATGGAC
>JAKAWK010000153.1 GCA_021827365.1 Nitrospirota bacterium | reverse complement strand
CAGAATGTCAACAACACATCCGATCTCTTCATCCGGGTGAAGGTGCGCCAGGAAGAGACCCGTTCGGTCACCGAGGCTCTTCTCGCCCTTCTTCGCCAGAGCTTTCCCAATAATCCCATGACCATCCGGCAATCCATCGAAATCGGCCCGACCATCGGCAGCGAACTTGCGGGCAAGGCCCTTGTTGCCATTCTTTTTTCCCTGGTCGGCTTCATCGTCTACATTGCGGTGCGCTTCGAGTTCCGGTTCGGACTCGCTGCCGCCATCTCCACCTTTCACAATGTCATCGCCGTGCTAGGCATACTGTATCTCCTGGGCACAGAGATCAACCTCCTCATCGTGACCAGCCTTTTGACCCTGGCCGGATATTCACTGACCGACACGGTGGTGGTGTTCGACCGCATCCGGGAGCAGATGCGACGATCCGTCCGCCAGACCCCCGAGCAGCTGATCAACTCGGGAATCAATCAGGTACTCAGCAGGACGGTTGTGGTATCATTAACTGTGGAGTTGGTCCTTCTCGCCCTCTTGATCGGAGGGGGGCCCGTGATTCATGCCTTTTCGCTGGCCCTTTTCATTGGAGTCATGATAGGAACTTACTCCTCTATATTTGTGGCAAGTCCCTTGCTTCTTGTCCTTCCGGGAAGGCGGCAGGGGCTGGGATCTTCTTCTAGGAAAACGGCTCCGGAGAACAACAGGGTCTAGGACGCTGCTCCGGATTTTGGAAAGGATCGCTCTGGTGCACGGTGGAATCGACATATCCGAGGTGTTGGGAAGCATTGGTCTCTTTGTCCTGCCACCGGTGACAGTGATCATCATCCTTTATCTCAAAAAGAAGAATGTCATCTGAGGATTCCCTTGCCGAGGCCCTCGTCCGGACCCGGATTTTCCTTCCGGCAAGCGGATTTCTCTTTGAAGGTGTCTGACCATGGATCAAGACGTTGCCGGTCGTGAAAATCAGGCTTGGGATGTGGCCGAAATGCCGGATGAGGAGGTCTATGCTCAGGCCAAGGCCTGGGGTCTCGACCCGGTGTGGGTCCGGGTCCTCTTCCGGCGAGGGATCGACCCTCAGTCCTTCATCAACGACATTCAGGCGCCCCGTGCTCCTGGTGATGATTCCCTGGGTGAGATGGGGGCTTCGCGGGCCTGGATCCATGAACTTCTGACCAGCCGCGACCCGGTTCTGATCTATGCCGATCTTGATGTCGACGGCCTTTCCTCGGCAGCCATCCTGTCCAGGTTTCTCTCTCACCGTTCCCATCCCCATTCCGTTCTCCTGACTAACAGGGAGGATGGCCGGTCCGTCCGCCCCTCCCGGATCCGTCCCTATCAGGAGCAGGGGATCCGGCGGATCATCGTGGCGGACATGGGGGCCTCAAGCGCTCATGTTTTAAGGATGCTCCTCTCGGAGGGCATGTCCTGCCTTGTGGTGGACCATCACCTGATTCCGGAAGAATGGCCAAGGGCTTCCGTGCCACTGGTTCATCCTTCAGGCCGCTCGGCTCTCACCTCGGCAGGATCAGCCTACGCCCTGATCAAACCTTACCTGGCCCCTGAGGAGGAGCCGCAGATGGCCTTCCTGGCAGGATTGTCCGTTCTTGGAGACCGGGCGCCTCTTTTGCGGGAGAACCGGTATTTCATCCGGGTCCTGGCCTCCGAAGAGGCCCTTTCCTCCTTTCCCGGAATCCGGCTGCTTCTCAGAAAAAAACTGCGGCGGCCCCCCATTGTCAGTGACTTCTCCTTCGGCGTCATTCCCTTTTTGAATGCCCCGGGCCGAATGGGGGATCCCAAGCCGGCCTTTGACCTTCTGATGGCCTCCTCCTCGGAATCCTCCGAAAAAACCGTCCTTCTCCTCATGGAGATGAACCGCAAACGGCAGGAATTGGAGTGGCTCCTTTACGATGAAATTCGGAAAAGGGGTCCCTCAGGCTGGTTTCTCTTCGACAAGGATTGGTTCCCGGGGGTTCTGGGACGGGTGGCCCACAGGATTTCAGAGGACTGGAACCGGTCGGTTTTCGTAGGAACCTTGACTGCTTCTCTCACGGTGCGGGGCTCGATTCGCTGCCGAAACAACGATCGGTTCCCGGAAATACTGAAGGCCCTTGAGGGTCTTCCGATCCATGGGGGGGGACACCCGATGGCAGGGGGGCTCGAATTTCCCTTGAGTCTCCTCACCGAAGTCTCCATGAGGTTGAATCGAGTCCTGAACCATGAAGCCTCTCCGGAATCGGGGGAGAAGTCATCGGAGACTCCCGAGGGCCCCTTGAGAATTGATGCCTTTCTCCCGGCCTATTTCAGGAATCCCGTCTTCTGGGAGGGATACAGCAAGCTTTTTCCCTTCGGCGAAGGGTTTTCCTCTCCCCTGTTCGGAATCCGCAGGGCGAGGATCGAACGGCTCGAGGACGGCTTCGGGCGGATGCAAGTCTGTTCCTACCGATGGAGACATGGAAGCGGTCGAGCCTTTTTCCGAGAAGGGGGAGATCCTCCTCGTCCCGGACAGGAATGCGACTTAGTTGTCACTCCCGAAATCCGGGGCAAGGGGGACTATCTTGAACGCCTCTTCGTTGTTGTCCAGCACCGACCGGCCTGAGGGAACCTCCGAACCTTCGGAGCACCTCCATGCCCCCCCACCCGGAGAGGTGACGATCGAGACACTGCTCGAGACCGTCTCCCGGTACAATCCCAGCCCCGATGGCCTCGATCTCATCCGCAAGGCCTATCTCATGGCCCTTGA
>JAKAWK010000054.1 GCA_021827365.1 Nitrospirota bacterium | reverse complement strand
CGATCAAGCAGATGACGTCGGCCTCTATCCGCCAGGGCCCGGAATACAAGATCCATTTCCATGATTAAAATTATGCAACTTTTTAGTTGCATGTCAAGAAAAAAATATTTTCATGGAGTTTTTTGTCAGAGATGCCTTTACAATCGCCATCTAAAACGGGGGTGCATATCGGGGACTGAAAGTCCCAATACGCCTCCTCTCAACAACCCCTTCGGATGTTTCTCCATCCCTATACACTATTTAGAATTTTTCACACTTTCAGAGAATCTGATGGTCTGGAAAAATGTGAAATACAGTCCCTGAGAGCCCGAAAACAGCGTTCATCAATCGCCTGCCCAACCTCCCGCTCCATGATGTCGAGGGCCTGCGCGACCGGCATGGGCCCCCGGTAAGGGCGGGCGGCGGTCAGGGCATCGAAGATGTCGGCAGTCGTGATGACCCGGGTCTCCGAAAGAATATCTTCCTCGGTAAGACGATGGGGGTATCCAGTTCCGTCAAGCCTCTCGTGATGGTTTCCGGCAATTTTCGAGAGGTGGTAGAAAATGCCGATCCGTCGAAGGATCTCTTCCGTATAGAGGGAATGTTTCCGCATCTCCTTCCATTCTTCCGGATCAAGCTTTCCGGGTTTGTCCAGAATGGCATTGCTAATTCCCAGCTTCCCCAGATCATGCAGAAGAGCCCCCCTCCTGATCCAGTTTGTCTGGTCCCGGGAGAGGCCCATGGAGACTCCCAGGACCTCGCCATAGTGGGCGACCCGTCGGCTGTGGTCGTGTGTGTAGGGGCTTTTGGCATCGATAATCCGGGCAAAGACCTCGGCTATCCTGTCAAGGAGCTGGTCGTCCGGCGGGAGGAGTCTTTCAGAGGGCTCCAGGGCCTGAACGCGATCCTGAAGCCCTTCGTCTTGCAGTCCGTTCCAGAGGTCCGGATCATTGGAAAAAGCCAGAAAGGACTCCACAAGCTCCGGGTCAAACCAGGATCCCTTCCTGGATTTGACTTCTCGGATGGCCCGTTCTGGACCTCCCAGATGGTTGAAGACGTCGATGACTTGCGCAAGGAGAGCGATCCGGGATCCAAAGGGAATTTTCTGTCCGGAAAGCCCCTGGGGACGTCCCTTCCCGTTCCAGTGTTCATCGAGGGAAAAAATTCCTCTGGAGACGGCCTCGCCAAATCCCAGATGGCGGGCGATTTCCGCTCCCCGTTCGCACCGTGTCTGGACGAGTTCGGTGGCGAGGGTCTCTCCGAAACGTGACAGGAAAAGGATCCGTCTGAGTTTCCTGGCAAGGGTCTCCCCGTTCCCCGCATGACGGAAGACGAAGCGGGCCAGGGGAAGAAGTTTTTGGGAATCGACGGTCTTGAAATCGGCCTTGATGCCCCGGTCATCGCTTCCGTAGAGCTCCCAGAGACGGGCGGCATTGCTGCTGCAGCCAGCGTCCTTGAGAAGAAGCGTGTAGTAGAGGTCCGAACGCTCCCCGGTGCCAAGGTTGAAAGGGTGGGCGATCCGCATCCCGATCAGGCAGGAGCGCAGACAGTGGCCGGGGGGCTGTCCCTCTGTCAGGTCAAGGGCATAGCTCACGGCTCCGATGACTTCGGAAAGTCGCACCCTTCCGGGGCTCTCCTGGGTTGCCCCCCTGGGAAAAAAGGAAAGATCGTTGCGGTCAGGGGAGAGCGGAGGGGGAAAAGGCTTCTCTGTCAAAGGAAGGATCCTCCTCTGGTGAGGTCATCAGGTATGCCGGCCGGGGCAGGGGTGTGGGAGAGAATAAGGCCTTTTCCGGATTCTAGGGCTTTTTATCCACCCGGACAAGCGAGCTCTCTATTGAGTGGCTCTAATGGCTCAAGGATCATCAAAAGAACTGCCGGAAGAAGTGGAGAATCGGGTTTTCCGGCGGATTCGGCATGGTTCGCGTGCAGTTTTCCGAGGGTTCCGTTCCAGCCAGGAAGGGAAGGACAACGGAAGGGCCGCAGGCCGGATCTCCCCGCAGGCCCGTTTTTTCATCGACGCTTGTCAGGATGATTTCCGGAGGCGCCGGAGGCGGAGCCGGGGGAAATCCGCCCTGAAAGGACAGGAGGGAGGAGACGATCGGGAGGGCCAGCTGGGCTCCGAACCGGTAGGTCGGGGTATTGTCATCGAAGCCGACCCAGGCCAGGACAACTTCCCGGGAGGAAATGGCGACAAACCAGGCGTCTCTCCCACGGTTCGAGGTCCCGGTCTTTCCGGCCCACCCGGCGCGTCCAGGGGAGGTATTCATAAAGGTCGCGGCGGTCCCTTCCTCGAGAACCCGGTGGAGTCCGGTCCAGAGAAGAAAGACCGGACCGGAAGGGAAAATTCTTTCGGGAACCAGAAAGGCGCTTCTGTCGACCGGATCGATCAGGGAGGGAGAGACATCATAGCCTCCGTTGGCGATTCGGCTGTAGGCGGTGGCGATCTGCAGGGGAGTCTGGGCCACCACCCCCAGAGGGTAGGACATGGGGAGGCGGGTGGGGCCCGGGGTTTCGAATCCCAGTTTTCTCGCAGTTTCGACGAGAGAGGCTTTGTCGAGGGATTCCGAGAGGTGCAGGACCGGGAGGTTCATCGAACGCTCGAGGGCCTTGTAAAGAAGGACCGATTTGGAGGCGTCAAACTCGTCGTTTTTCGGAACCCAGCGCTTGTGTCCAAGGAAAAGGCGCAGAGGGGTGTTGGGCAGGGAGCTCGCCAGGGTGGCGATCGGAGGGGAGGATCCATGGGGGGAGAGCGCGGTCAGATAGGGAACAATCTTGAAAAGGGAGGCTGGCTGACGGCGGGAGCGGGTCGCCCTGTTGAGCGGCGAAGAGGCAAAGTCCCGTCCTCCCACCATGGCCCGTATCGCCCCGGTCCGGGGATCCATGACGACAAGTGCCGCTTCAAGGGCCTGGGGATGGGATCTCCGGATCCGCGGTGGAAGGGATTTCTCGAGACGCCTGAGAAATGACGGGACAATCCGGTCGGCCTCTTCCTGAAGGAGGGGATCCATTGTTGTGTGAAGGGAGGAGGGACCTGCCTGGGAGGGAATGCGCCGTTCCTCCCTGGCAAGCTCGTCGAGAAAATAGGGTCCGACCGGATGAAAAAGTCCCTTTGGCTCGATCAACCCTAGGGGGAGTCGTGTCAGCTTGGACCAGTCCTTTTGATTCAGGATCTGATGTCGGTATAATAAGCCCAAAATCTTGTCACGGAGCCGCTTTGTTCTCCCGGGATGGAGAAAGGGGGAATAATAGGTGGGAGCCCGGTTGAGGGCAGCCAGGGTGGCCGCTTCCTTCCATCCCAGTTCACTGGCGTGGCGTCCAAAATAGCGAAGGGAGGCCGCTTCGACTCCGACAATCCGTTCTGTCCCGTATCCTCCGAGGTCGATGTGGTTTAAGTAAAGCTCAAAGATCTCCTGTGGGGTGAGAATCGACGCCATGCGAAGGGCAAGGACGGCCTCCTCCAATTTTCTTCCGAGGGATTTTTTCCGGCTGAGGAAGAGGTTCTTTACCACCTGCTGGGTGATGGTGCTTCCCCCCTCCTTGAACCTCCGGGCCTTGATATCTATGAAAAAGGCCCGACCGATTCCCAGGAGGTCGATGGCGGGCGAAGAAAAGAAGCGCTGGTCTTCGGAAAGCAGGAATGTGGTCTTGATCGCCTGGGAGATTTGGCTGAAACTCACCGGGCGGTATTCGATCATCGCCCCGTCCTCGATCGAACCCAGAAAAAGAGGGGGGAGGGTAATCTTCGGTTCCGGACGGGGACCTCTGTCCTTGCTGGTTCGGAGAATCTCCCCGATCCTGTCGTCAGACCCCCAGGTTATGTCGGCAGCATTGCCGTTGTCCAGGGGAATATGAATCGTTCGGGTGGTCTTTTGAAGCAGGGGAGGGGAGGGAATCATTCCTCCCTCCCGTGCCAGAGCCAGGTAATGCCAGACCCTGAAAAGAGGAATGGGTTGACCCACCCGGAGGGTCAGGGAATGGGCAAAGACGGGAATGGGCTGGGCCCCCTTGACCTGGGCAAGCCTCACATGAATCTTCTTGTCGATCCAGGCAATGGTTGCCTCTGTCGCACCGAAGATCAAAAGGAGAAAGAAGGCCGAAAGCCAAAGAAACCGGCTTCCGGGCTTCCTTTTTCGGCGTTTTTTGCCCATGGAGTCGGTAAGGTTCGAATCCTGGTTCATGATTGATGGGTCATCACGGAAAGATGGAGACCGAGAGGGAGGGGAAAATCATGACTCGACCAAGATTTTGTCTTGGAACATTGACCGGGAATTTGCTCCTGTATGCTTTTCTTGCCATTCTTCCCCTTTCTGCCTGCACCCGCCAGGAGGGTCGCCCGATTCCCGAGGCCACCGTTATGGCTCTCAAAATTGGAACAACCACCGAACAGGACGTGCTCAAAAGACTGGGACCTCCCGAAAGTAAAAAACGATTGCTGGGAGAGGAACTCTGGACTTACCGCCATGTGCTCCATCAGGGATTTGCAAGCGTTGAGACAAAGATCCACATACTCAGGCTCAGGTTTGACGATCGGGGGATTCTCCAGAACATCGAACAAAAGAACCGGAAATACCAGTCCCTTTTCTAGTGTCCACCAGATCCTCCTTTCGCAAATCCCGAAACCTCCCGCCGGGAAGGGCGAGGGATGGGGCCCTGCCATTCGACCCTGACATGGGTCCCGTTTCCGCAAAGAACGACCGGAAAATCCTTCACCGGAGGTCCGAATCCGTTCAGATGGATCCTGGGATATACGCCCCGGGGCGTTTGCCGGGCCCTTAAGGTAAAGCATCCGGTGCTGGTCTCAAAGGAGAAGCCTACGGCGTGCTTTTTTCCTGAAGGGGCGATGAGGAATCGGAGGGTGTCCCGGGAGAGGCGTTCAAGAACCATCTCCCTTTCCGGATCGTAGTTCCGGGTGATATGGATCCAGCCGTCGGGATCCCGGATCGTTCCCGTATAGGCGATTCCCGATCTGACCCTGACTGCGTGAATGGAAAACACTCCGGGGATATGGGTCAGATAAAGACCTTCTCCGTCTTTTTCGAGTGTTGTCCACAGGGGATCCGCAGAGGCGATCCTTCCCCATGGCACGAGAATCAGGAGGGAGGAAAGAAGTCCGGCCAGGATGGCAGGCCGGAAAACACGGTCAATGGGCCAGGACATTGGGCGTCTCCGGAGGCAAGGAACCCTTTTGAAGAGGTGTGGCGTTGACGTTTTTCATGAGCTCCAGGAGAAGTGCCGCCGCCCTTTCAGCTCCATAACAGGATTTCGGCCGACCGTTTCCCCCTTTTTTAAGGTGGATGTGGTCATTCAGAAGGCGGTCAAGACCCTTTTTGATCTCCGATTCCTCCCGTGATGGGACGGAAATGGCCCATCCCGCCATTTCCGCCTCCCGGGCCCGTTTGACCTGGTCGTCAAGATCCCGTTCGAAGGGAATGAGCAGGGAGGAAAGTCCCGAATTCCCAAGCTCGGTGACTGTATTGTATCCTCCGCTTGCGACGGCTAGGTCAAAGGCCGGGAGCCAGGGAGCCAGGGGCCAGGCCGGAAACCATTCCCGGGCCGTGATAGAGTCCGGCATTTTTCGTGAAAGAGGGCCAGTGGCGACAAACACCTCGACATGACGGTCCCGCAGTCCCCGAACCACCACCCGCAGGACCTCTTCCGTTTCCGGATCGCCTCCTCCCCCGAAGGTCACGATGGCGGCCTTGTCTCCCCTCATTCCAAGGCGTTTTCTGAGATTTTCCCGAGGTTCAGTGGGCCCGTTCTCTGAAATGGGTCCGGTAAAGCGGACCCTCGGATCCTTTTCAAGCCAGGGTGGAAGGCTGATTGCCTCAGGGTCATGGGCCACCAGAATCATCTGGTAAGGCGCGAGTCGCGGACGGGCCTCATCCTCCCGAAAGGAGCCGGGACGGGAGTCCCTGTATACGAAGGCCTTCCGGATCGGCCACTTCATGATCGGTGCCAGTTCACCCTCTGGCCCTTCCGGAAAGGTATCGGTCACAAGCAGGTGGGGATCGAAGGAGGAGACCGTTTGCCAGAGAAGGGGTTGCGAGGTCTGGTAATAGGACTTGGGCGAAATCCCCGAAAGTCTTGCCCGTGAGGGTCCCGGAATGCGAATGGTGAAGGGGGCATCCTCATGAGGATAGGGACCCGCCTCGCATCGGGAGAGAAAAAGGATCTCATGGGAGGAGTTTTCTTTCCTTATCGCCCGGCTGATTGCCAGGAGCCTCGTGACATGGCCGAGACCCAGGCCGTTGGTGGCATAAAACAGGATCCTCATCAGGAGCGGTCTCCACCCTCGAGACCACCCCTCTCCCGGTCTTCCCGGTCGGCAACTCCCCCACCGCCCCAGTCCCCTTGTGGATGGGAATCCGGCATCGATACGGCCGGCGTGTCGTGATGGCCTTCGTGCGTCATCCAGTCCAGGAGCATGAGGTCGCCGAAGGAAAGTCCTCCCCCCATGTAGGGGACCCCCCCGGTATAGAAGGAAGAGGGAGGTTGGTAAGCCCCTGTCTTCTGATAGTTCTGCTCCATTTCGGCAAGACAGGTCGGACAGACGCGGGCATAGGCCACCTTTCCCTGACGTTCAAGGGGAACAGTCCGGCCTTCTCTGGCGTCCCGTCCGCAAAAGACGCAACGATCTCCTCCGATGGGAGGGGTTTCGGAGGAAGCCGACTGAGCCGTTTCCGGCCCCGGAGGTGACGGAGTCCCGGAAGTGGAGGAAAGACCCGGCTCTGCCTTTTCATCCAGGAGAGTCCGGATATTGAGTATTGCGGCATCCACGGGGGCCAGGGCTGCCTCGAAGCGGTTTCTTCGCTCGGCCCAGTCCGTCTGAGGGGTTTCTGGTTCCCTGAGAATGTTGAGGACATTCCTGTAGGCGGGATCAAGGGTCCGGAAGGCCTCTTCCAGATAGGCCTTCTTGTCCGGGTGGTCAAGAAGAAAATAATTCTTATCGTCAAGAAGCTTGTCCACAGCCTTCATGAGGCGCCCAGCGGTTTCCTCCATTTCCTCCTTGTCCCAGGTCCCAGATCTCTCCCTTTTTTGGGACATTCTCCTGAGAGCCAGAAAGATCAGCACCCCCCCGATAGCCACAAAAATCAGAAAGAGACCCAGGTGAGAGGATGATCGGGGAGATTCTCCGGGAAAGGAGACGGGGTGGGGAGGAGGAACGGGACTCTGTCCTTCGATGACCTGATGCATGAGACGCCTATGCATGGATCTGACATGGGCGGGATTGTTGGTGAAGGTCAGGCCGGGGTTGGTATGGATCGCCCCTTCGAGATCAATCAGGGCTTGGTGCTCAAGACCCTGGTGATCTTCGGAGAGTGCCATGAAGTACTGGAATTTCCCTATTCCCGAGGGCTGGTGGCGGTGGAGGGCTCTGAAAATGCTCGCAGCTTCGGCATAATGGCCGGTGTGGTAAAGATGCAGGCCTTCCGTGAATGTGGCCTCTGCCGCAGTGGCCCTCCCCCCTGTCAATCCTGAAAGGAGAAGGAGAATGACGAGGGCGGAAAGGTATAGACGTCGCATGGATCTCATTTCAGGATTTTTTCTGCTTCAGTGCGGCAAGCTCCGCTTCGATATCGGGTTTCTTTTGATCTAGTTCAGAAAAGGCCGTTTCGAGGTCCGTCCCTTTCTGCCTGTCGGCATAGTCCTTCGTTGCTTCGGCACGGGCCTCCATCCGGGAAATCTTTTCGGACATCCGACCCATCTCCTGGCCGATATGCTGTGGGTCGATCTCGGCACGGACGGCGTTGATCTCCTCCTTTGCCTTTGCCCGTTCCTCACGCAAGGACAGGGTCGACTGTTTTCGGGCAAAATCGTCACGCATGGCAGAAAGCTTGTCCAGGTCCGCAGAAAGTTCGTCCACTACAGACTTCTGGTCATCCCTCTGCTTCGTAAGGTCTGCCAGTTCGGAGGAAAGGCGGCTCTTTTCAACAAGAGCCTTCCGGGCCAGATCATCGTTACCAGCTGAAACGGCCTTCCCGGCACGCTCCGCATAGAGAGCAATCTGATCCTGTGCCTCGCGCATCTTCTGTTCGATCAACTTTACCTCGGCCATGGCCTTGACCAGTTCTCCCCTGGCACTCTGAAGCTTGTCGTCGAGATTCCGGAGCTGCTGGGCAATCATGGCCTTCGGATCCTCGAGGGTGTCGAGAGCTTCGTTGGCGTTGGCCTGGAAAATTGTCTTCATTCTGTCGAGCAAACCCATGAATCGTCTCCTTGGTGAAATTGGCTGGCAGGAACGTTTAGCGCTCCTGACTATGGTTTTCTTTGGCTGGCAGGAATCTCGTGTGATGTCGGAAGCTTGATGTGGTATCGGGGAATGTTCTCCTGTCCGTGGCCCTCCATCGGTGAATACATCGCAAAGGCAGCCTCCTTGAGGTGGAACAGAGAGCCTGTCCTTGGAGATGGACCTCCTCGGGGAGTTCTGATCCTCTTCGAGCGGGCCAGGACATGGAAGGATCCGTTGTCGTAAAAGCCGAGCCAGGCCTCCATCCAGCGGTGGGAAGACCAGAGGGGAATGTTCCAGCGGTCGGCCATCCCGGTCATGATATCGAAGACATGGTCAGCCATTGGTTCCGGTTCTTTTTTATTGCGGGCGACTGCCCCTGTCACGTCCCGTACCTTGAGGACGAGTCCGGAAGACTCAACACGCCCTGCAAGACTCATATCGCTTCCCGGGTCGAAGGCAAAAAAGGCCATGATCCGGAAGGGAGAAAGCGGAAGAATGGTCACGAAATGCCCCCGTTCCCGCCGGGAGGGCTCGTAGGGAATGTCCAGGAAGTCCTTCCAGCCCTCGGCCTGTCTGACGGAAGAGTGCAGGAAGGGAGCCATTTCTCCTTGCGGAATCGGTGGCGGAGTCTCGATAGGCGGCGGTGACGGCGTTTCCACCGTTTTCCCCTGAGCGTGAAGGTCTTCTCCCTTTTTCTGGCCGGATCGGGACATTGATGCCTGGATCCGTTCAATGAGATCCGGGCGGCGATCTTCGGGGGAGACGGCCAATCCGATCGATTCTGCCAGTTCGACCAGTTCGGGGCGGGTCTTCTTACCCAGACCGGGAATCGGCGCAGATGGACCTTCGGATCTTTTTTTTGATCCGGAATCCGAATCCTGGGAGGTGGAGACGGGGGAAAGGGGCTTTGATGTGCGGTTCCGGGCGGAACCCTTCCCGGATTTCCCCGGGACATTCTCTTTCACGGGAACCTCCAGTCAGTCACGGTTGTCCTGACGGCCTCCGAACCATGGTATCATGGACGGAATCGACGACCAACATTTCTTCAAGGATATCACAATGGCCGAAAACTTTCCTCTCTCGCCCAAGCCCTCCTGGCTTCGGGTTCCCGCACCCTGGGGGCCCGAGGTCTCAATGATGAAGGAACGTTTGCGGGGACACGGGCTCCGCACGGTGTGCGAAGAGGCCAGCTGTCCGAACCTTGGAACCTGCTTTCGTGAAGGTGTGGCCACCGTCATGATTCTTGGGCGGGTGTGCACGCGAGCCTGTCCTTTCTGTGACGTGGATCACGGAAAGCCCTTCCCCCCGGATGCGGATGAGCCTCGTCGCGTCGCAGCCCTTGTCCGGGAGGGGGGACTCCGGTTTCTGGTCGTGACTTCGGTGGACCGGGACGATCTTCCGGACGGGGGGGCAACCCATTTTCTTTCGGTTATCGATCATTTGAGAAAGGAATTTCCGGCATTGGGAATCGAAATTCTCGTGCCGGATTTCCGCCGCTCCCTCGACCTTTCGCTGGAGATTCTTCGGAAGGCCAGAATCGATGTGTTCAACCACAACCTTGAAACCGTGCCGAGGCTGTATCCGTCAGTCAGACCCGGAGCCGATTACCGGCACTCCCTGGAACTCCTCTCCCGGTTTGCCGATGGACACCCAGGGGTTTTGGTCAAGTCCGGGGTCATGGTGGGTCTTGGTGAAGAAAGGGATGAGCTCAGAAGTGTCTTTGAGGACATGCTCTCTGCCGGTGTGGGGGTTCTGACGGTCGGCCAATACCTGGCTCCTTCGGCTGACCATCACCCCGTGAAGCGCTATCTCCATCCCGACGAATTCCAGGAAATTGCCTCGGCTGCCCGGTCGATGGGTTTTGTCCGGGTGGAATCCGGACCTCTTGTCCGATCCTCTTTTCATGCAGGCAACCTTTTGTCCGATGAAAAGGGATCGAGAGATAAATTGACATATCGAGAAAGCTAGATATAATGAAAAGCATGGAACCGGTCGACGTCTTCAAGGCATTGGCCAACGAATCCCGGATCCGGATTCTCAAATGGCTTGGGGACCCGGACAGGTATTTTCCCGTTGGTCCTGAGAATTCTGAGGGCCATTCGGAGAAGCTGGGGGTCTGTGTCGGTCTTCTCCAGAAAAAAACAGGACTTTCGCAATCCACTGTTTCCCACTATCTGGCCATCCTACAGAAGGCCGGGCTGGTGACAGCCCATCGCCAGGGGCAATGGACCTATTACAAGCGGAACGAGAAGGCCCTCAAGGCCGTCGCACGGTACCTGAAGGAAGAGATCTGAATCGAAGATCCCGGAACGATATCCCTATTTCATTTTCAAAGGAGAGACGATGGCAGACAGTGAGAGACAGCCCCTGTTGACCCCCCTTGTGATGGGGCCTTTCACGCTTCGCAACCGGATTGTCATGGCCCCCATGACCCGGAACCGGGCGGAAAATGAAGGGCGAATCCCGATCGATATCATGGCGACCTACTATGCCCAAAGGGCTTCCGCAGGACTGATCATTTCGGAGGGATCCCAGGTCAGTCCCCAGGGAGTGGGCTACCTGAACACTCCCGGGATCCATTCGAAAGAGCAGGTGGAAGGCTGGAAAAAGGTGACCCGGGCGGTCCACGAAAAAGGGGGGCTCATTTTTCTGCAGCTCTGGCATGTCGGCCGGGTCTCTCATCCCGATTTCCATAATGGAGCGCTCCCCGTCGCGCCATCTCCGATCAACCCTGAAACGGAGGCTTACACCCCTCTCGGTCTCAAAAAGACGGTGGTTCCCCGCGAACTGTCGACCGCGGAGGTCCGGGCGGTGGTCCAGGACTTTGTCCGTGGCGCCAGAAATGCTGTGGAGGCGGGGTTCGATGGCGTCGAAGTCCATGGAGCCAACGGGTATCTGATCGAGCAGTTTCTCCGGGATTCCGCCAATCACAGGAAGGACGAATACGGGGGGTCTATCGAAAATCGTTCCCGTTTTCTCATGGAGATTGTCGACGGAGTGAGTCAGGCGATCGGCCGGGAGCGGGTTGGGCTGAGGCTTTCGCCGGCCAATACCTGGAATATCCCTGCCGACTCTGATACGAAGGCTTTGTATGGGTCGGTTATCGACCGTCTGTCAGGCTCCGGACTGGCCTACCTGCATCTTCGGGAAAAGGCCTCGGATGTTTCCGGCATCCCGAACATGGTGGCCAATGTGACCGAATTCTTTCGCCCCAGGTTCAAGGGAGTCCTCATGACAAACACCGGCTTCGACCGGGAAAGCGGAAATCGGGTCATTGCCTCGGGGCTGGCCGATCTCGTGGCCTTCGGTGTTCCCTTCCTCGCCAATCCGGACCTTGTGGAACGATTCGAAAAAAAGCTCCCTCTCAACCCTCCAGACCAGTCGACCTTCTACATGGGAGGCGCCAAGGGGTATATCGATTATCCTTTCCACGCCTGATTTTACAGGACCATGAAGAAAAGGGGCGGAAGTTAAACTTCCGCCCCTTTTTTTGTCATTCTTTTCTGAAGATTCAAGACCTCCGGCAGGATCCTCTGTAATGGCCAGTTATCCGCTCCCTGGCCAGCAAGCCTCCCGGAGATTTGAGTGGGTTTCGATCTCTCCGGAGAGATCCCTTTTGCCATAGGTAAAGTGGGCTCCGGATATCCCGGTGGTACAGGTCTTCGTATGGGAAAGAGTTTTTCCTGAGAGGGCTGGTTTCGTCAGGGAACAGTTCCTGGTCAGTCAGGACACAACCCTAGGATGGGCCGTCAGACAGTCGTCAAGGGTGAGGGTCCGGGGAGGAATTCCCGTCATGGTGATTCGCGTCGTGAAGGACCCGTCTCCGTGGGCTCAGCGAGAAAGGACTCATGCTCCGGAAGAGGGATCATGACGGGAAAATGCCTTGTAGTAGAGGCCCAGGTAGGCCCCCTGCAAAACGGCTCCGAGAAAGAAGGGAAGTCCGAGAAATCCGTGGGCCAGCAGTGCCGCTCCTGCGACGGGGCCGACCGACTGGGGGATTTGCATGGAGACGTTATGAAGGCTTGCGGCCAACCCTCTCCGGTCCTCCCCCACAAGTCCGATCGAGACCGCCTGGCGGGCACCGATCGTGCTCTGGTTCAAGGCCACACGCAGAATGTGGGCGAAGACGGCCCACCCAAATGTGGGCATGAGAGGAATCAGAAAGGTAAAGATGAGGCCGGCCCCTCGTCCGGCTATGACGGTCGGAACCGATCCGTAACGGGTCGAGAGGTGACTTGCCAGATAGGAAAGGATCGCCGCGAGAAGATAGCCTCCCGACATGGCGATTCCGATGGCATCCGGTCCTTTATGGAATCTGACGGAGAACCAGTAGGCCATGAGGGGGGCATACAGACCCAGGGAAATGCCGTTTAAGGCATTGATCCCGATCATGGTTCGTAGAAGGGACCACTCCTGTCGGAGGGTTTCTGGTTGTACCGTCACAGCGGTTGATATTTTGTCGGGTATGAACAGAATCAGGAGAAGGGCCAGGGCCGCCCCGGCCATGACGGTCAGGAAGACGGCCCGGGCCAGCCCTCCGGGGGAGGAGGCTCCCGGGAGAACAAGAGGAAAAAGGCCCGTCAGTGCCCCCACGGCCATTCCGGCAAATCCCAGGGCCGTATTGATGCTGAAAGCCGGACCCCTTTCCCCCGCCGGAAGAAGGCGGGCAAGCCAGGATTGTTCGACCGGCGAAAAGGCCCCGGCCCCCCCTCCGGTGCTTTGTCCGAATCCTCCAATAATGGCGATCGTTCCCAGGACCCCGTTGGCCGGTGTTCCCTCCTCCGTCATGAAACCTGCGATGGCGCAAAAAAGCTGGAGGGATTCATAGGCCAGGAGAAAGCGTTTTCTCCCGAAGCGGTCGCTGGCCGGACCAATCACAAGGGTTGCCAGAATCGAAAAAAGGATTCCTCCCGTGAGCATCAATCCGATCGAGGGAGCGGACCAGCCGAGCCGCTTGAGTTCGAGGATGAAATTGGCGGATAGGGCCCCCTGACCGATGCTCCTCGCTGTCCTTGCCGCAATGAGAAGCAGGACGTAGGGAGAGCTGACGGGGGAGGTCATGGCCTTGGGGGCGAGGGGCGCGGACTGATCATCCATAGAACCCGAAGGAGGCATACCCGGTCAAAAGGGCCGGGCCCCCGGTGTTTTCCTCCGAATTGGCCGTCATGAGAAGATGCGGAGTGAGTGAGCCTTTTCGGGCCAGAATCCCCAGGGCATTGACGCCGGCCGCCCCGCAGACACGGAAAGGGTCGATCTCCAGACAGGAACAGATTCTTTCGATTGTCTCCCGGTCAATCACTTCCGCCTGATGACCATGGAAATAGCGGGATAGATCAGCCGAAACCAGAACGAGGGTGTCGGGGTCCGAAAGAAAGGGGTCCAGGATCTTCGCCAACACATCGGCTGGCAGATCCGCATACCCCAGCGGAACGATGGGAATCGCCCCCCAGAGCTCAAAAAGAAAGGGAAGCTGGATCTCTATGGAATACTCGGAAATATGGGCTTCGTCGGAAAAAAGGGTTTCCGGAAAGAAGGCCAGCTGCTGGATCGTCTTGCGGTCGACCGGGAGAGATCCTGTGGGAATCCGGTAGGATGGAAAGGTGGGCAGGATCAAACCGTATTCTGGCCATTGGTGGAGCGGGGCCACGATCAGGATCCGTTCAGGCCTTCTTGTCCGGTTTCTGAGAAGCCGGAAGGCCGCGGCCGCCACCGGACCCGACCGGGCGTACTCTCCATGGGGGACGATGAAGGCATGGAAGAGGTCCGGGTTGACCCCACCGAGAGACGGGTCGGATGAACCCTCGAGAAGGGTCTGAACGAGGGAGGAAAGGGATTCCGGGTTTCCCGGATAGTAGGTGCCGGCGTGGGCAGGGGCTCTCTCTTGTGTCATGGTTCGGTATAGGGCGGGGTTGATATTGACCGTCCTTCTTTCCGTCTCCTTTCAGAAAATGCCTCGGTCCAAAGGGTCTGGGAACCAACCCGGTCGTGTTTTGCCGGACCTATGGTAGCACGGGGGTCAGAGGGGAAATGTCCTGATTCTGGATGACCTTTTCCCTTTTTGGGTGAGATCAGGAGCCAGAAAAGTCTCGGAGGGTCTTGACTCTTGGACCGGGAAAAATTTTGCAATGGCCTTTAATGGGTTGCGACCATGACCAAGTCCAGGCCGGTAGAATTCTCGAGACAGGAATTCCCGGTCATGTGTCGGACACCATTCGGATCTCTGAGACAGGAAGGGGGTTCCCCCCTTCCGTAAGAATCCGTTGCCGTGTCCGGCAGACCCGTTCCCGGCATATAGACCATATTGTCGGAAAGCCGGGATAGGCTGTCGGGCTCCCCGATTGAACAAGAATTGCCGACCGCTCTCCCCCGTCTTCATGGTTCAGTTCAAGGACGGCCTGGCCGGTCGTCCCCGACCCCGCAAAGAAATCCATGACAAGATCGGATGATCCCGGGGGGGAGGCCCATCCGATCAGGTCCCGGATCAGTCGGGAGGGTTTGGGAAAATCTAGCAGGACCTCTCCGAAAATTTCCTTCATCTCTCTTGTGCCATCGGTGGTTGTGACCCTGTCGTAATAGGATTCGGGGGTCTTTCTGCGCTCCTTTCCCTCTTCCCGAAGATACTGCTTTGTGTAAACCGTCCATCGGCCGTGCCTGTTTTTCTGGATCAGGATCTCGTCTTGTCTTCGTTCAAAGGTTTCACGGCTCCAGCGCCACTGGTGGGTGGGACACAGGATAACGGTTCCGTCGGGGGCGGTAATGGGGTAGAGGAGATTCGGACGGGGCGATTGCCGGGTTCCGGACTTGGCGAAGGGAATCTTTTTGTAAGGGCCCTTTTCGTCGGCATGAGGATAGGCCTTTCTCATCTCAAGGGAAAGCGGCTCTGAAAAGGCGGGAAGAGCGGAAATCTCCCGGGCATAGACCAGGATATATTCGGTCTGGGGGAGAACATGCCGGTTTCCTCGGCCCCGAACGACCTTTTTTCTCCAGGTGATCATCGAGACGAAGTTTTCCTCTCCGAAAATTTCATCCATCAGGGTTCTGAGGTGATGAACCTCGTGGTCGTCGATACTGACGAAGAGAACCCCGTCCCTCTTCAGAAAACGATGGGCCAGCAGGAGGCGGGGAAATATCATTGAGAGCCAGTTGTCATGACGGTCGATAACCCTCGATCCGGCGGACCTTTTGGAATATCTGTCGTGATAAAGCATGCGGTTGCCGGTATTGTAAGGGGGATCAATGTAGATGATGCGAATTTGTTCGGCAAGGATAGGAAGAAGAAGCTTGAGAACCTCGAGGTTGTCTCCCTCGATGAGTAGATGGCTGCGAAGGTCAAGGTTTGGGCCAGGATCAAGGAATCCTTTCGGGGCTTCGAAGGCCTTTTTTTCCGACAGCGCTCGGCCGGGCCAGATGAGCCGGGTCCCTTCGAATTCCCTGGAAATTGTGTGCCTCCTTGGATAAAGATGGGTTCCTTTCGTTCCCGAATCATTATAGCCTGACTTCCAGGGAGGAGAAAGGCGGAATCCTTGTGATGCCATATGGAGGTTGAGATTTTGAGCCGGATCTGGTAAAAACATTGCGGGCCGATAGCTCAATTGGCAGAGCAGCTGACTCTTAATCAGCGGGTTGGGAGTTCGATCCTCCCTCGGCCCACCATATTTCATCGATACTTAAGCG
>JAKAWK010000053.1:8032-16228 GCA_021827365.1 Nitrospirota bacterium | reverse complement strand
TACCTGATCATGAAGGACAACTACAAACGCCTCCTTCGGGGGGACCTGGGGGCCAAGATCCTTAAGGATCTCAATTTCCCCGGTCTGGTCCTCCGGAATATGATCTATCGGCAGCTCTGGATCGACGAAGGCCGGAATCTGGGGATCCAGGTCTCCGACCAGACCGTTATTCAGGAAATTGCCCGCATTCCTTTTTTTCAGGTGGGGACCCCGCCGGTCTTCTCGAAGGACGCCTATGTGGCTTTTCTCAAGGAGACCCATCAGACGGCAGAGAGTTTTGAGGAATCCGTCCGAATGGACGTCCTTGTTCAGAGGGCTCAGCTTTTTGTGCGCGCTTCCCAGACGATCGGAAACCCCCCTCCACAATCCCAGGGAACTCCAATCACTGATGCCAACGCAGAACGGGTCCGGCTTCAAAACGAGACCGTCGAGGCCCTGCAAAACCAACTGGAAACAAAAGCCCATATTGATATTGACCAGAAAGTCTTCCGGGAAGTATCCCGCCAGCTTCTCTGATTTCAGGTCATCACCCCAGATCCGAGGATTCATTCAGTGGCCCTTCCCCTCGTTCCTTACCACACCCGACGCCTGGCACGTATGACCGATTTCCACGGTTACCTTCTTCCCCTTTCCTTTTCGTCCATTCTGGAAGAGGCGAAAGCAGTCCGGGAGGCGGCAGGGTTGTTCGACATTTCGCACATGGGTCACTTCCTGGTGAAAGGGCCTGGTGCACGACAGGCCATCAACCATCTTGTTACCTCCGACCTTGAGGCAGTTCCCCTTGGGAAAAGCCTTTACGGCCTTTTGCCCAATGATTCTGGAGGAACGGTAGATGACCTGATCCTGGCCTCTTCCGGAGAAGGGGAAGTCCATATTATCCTGAATGCGGGAAACAGGGAGGGGGACTTTGCCTGGATCCGCTCCCATCTCCCTCCCTCCCTCGCCCTGCTCGATCTTTCCATTGACCAGATAGCTCTTGCCCTTCAGGGACCGGCGTCCCCCAGAATCGTATCACTCCTTTCCCAGGGGTTCGAGACAATGGTCCGAAGGGAGGTCCGATTTTCCACCGATTCGGCGGAACGGCTCTGGATCAGCCGGACAGGATACACTGGCGAGGATGGATGGGAATTCTTCGGCCCTGCTGAGGCTATCCTACCCATATACAAGTCCTTGTCTGAAAAAGGTCCGGACCTTGGACTGGTGCAGGCAGGTCTGGGGGCCCGGGATCTTCTCCGGCTTGAAATGGCCTACCCACTGTATGGTCAGGAGCTGACCCCCGAAAAGACGGCGTTCGATGCCGGCCTGGACTTTGCGGTCAACCTACGCAAGGCTCCATTTCTCGGAAGAGAGCAAATGCTCGAAAAAAGGGAAGATCCGGAAAGGGACCGTCTGACGGGCTTTGTTCTGGCAGAGAGGGGAATTCCGCGGACCCACTGTCCGGTCATCGATCCAGCGACAGGCCGTCAGGTTGGAGAGGTGACTTCGGGGGGGCATTCACCACGTGTTGGTGGAGGCTTTGGGCTGGCCTATATCGATCCTTCGTTTTTTAACGATTTTATGAAAGGAAAGGAAGCCGGAATCGAAATCCACGGCAAGATCCACCGGGCACGCTTCCACTCAAGACCTTTTGTGGCAGGAGGACTGACCAGAAAATAGGGAGGTTTCGGTGGAGAAGGAATTATGCTAAACGAATCTGTAATCAAGGAGTGAGAAGGTGAGTTCAGAGAGGCGCTATACTCCGACCCATGAGTGGATCCAGTCTTCGGGGGATCATTCCCTGATGCGCGTCGGTATCACGGATTTTGCACAGAAGGAAATTACTGATGTGGTCTTCGTGGAGCTTCCGAAGATTGGCAAGAAAATTCCGCAGGGAGCCGAGGCGGCGATCATCGAATCAGTGAAGGCGGCCTTTTCGATCTATGCTCCCATGGGAGGAGAGGTCGTGGCGGTAAACAGCGCCATCGAATCAAATCCGGCCCTGGTTAACTCAGATCCCTATGGGTCCGGCTGGATCTTCGAACTCCGCGCGGATGATCCGGCGCAGTGGAACTCCCTCCTTGACGAGAAAGGATACCAGGCCCTTCTGGTTTCCGGGGCCGGGGGGGGGCACTGAGGCGATGGCCGATTTTATTCCCCATACCGCGGCAGAGACTCGGGAAATGCTTGATCTCCTTGGCTTGGAAGGCCTTGACGACCTGTTGTCCGTCTATGCCCAGTCGATGCCGGCATCCGGCTTGCCGGATCTTTCCCGGCTCGGAGAGGGATGCGACGAACGCACCCTTCTGGAATGGTTTTCGTCCCGGGCAAAACGGAACCTTCACGCAGGTCGGGCGGTTGTCTTTAGAGGAGCAGGGTCCTACGACCATTTCATCCCCGCGGCGGTTTCCTCGCTGATCGGAAGAGGCGAGTTCCTGACCTCCTACACGCCCTATCAGCCCGAGGCCTCCCAGGGACTTCTTCAGGCCATTTTTGAATTCCAGACAGCCATCGCCAGACTCTACGGCATGGATCTTGCCAACGCCTCTCTTTACGACGGAGCGACGGCCCTGGCCGAGGCCGTTCTGGTGGCCATCCGGGAAACAGAGCGCTCAGTGGTTCTCCTCTCTGAAGGAATCGATCCGGGATGTCGGGCAGTCGTTGCGACCTACCTTGAGGGAATGTCCGTCAGGGTGAGGACAGTGCCGCTCGAGTCAGGACGCACGCTCCCGGCTTCCATTGCCGAAAACCTTGGTCCGGATGTCGCCTGCTTTGTCGGGGCCAGCCCGACCTTTCTGGGAACGGTCGACCGCTTTGACGGGGTTGCCGAACTCCTTCATGGAGCCGGAGCCCTCTTCATCATCCACGCCAATCCTCATACTCTGGCTCTCTTGCGATCTCCGGGAGAATGGGGCGCGGATCTGGCCACGGGAGAAGGGCAGCCACTGGGTCTTCCGCTCTCTTCGGGGGGACCATACCTTGGACTCCTCACGGCCCGCAAAAAATTTGTCCGCCGCATTCCCGGCCGATTGGCCGGATTGACAAGGGACCGTGAAGGACGATCGTGCTTTGTCCTGACGCTCCAGGCCCGTGAACAGCATATCCGGCGGGAAAAGGCCAATTCGAACATATGCAGCAATGAGACTTTGCTGGCCTTGCAATCCCTCGTCTACCTTGCCCTGTTAGGACCCAGCGGCCTTCGCCGGGCCGCTTCCGGATCATGGTCCAATGCCCATGATCTCTGCAGGGGCCTCTTGACAGTCCCGGGGGTTTCTCTTGTCAACCCGGAAACCGACTTTTTTCATGAATTTGTCGTGGAACTTCCGGTGGCGGCCGATTCCTTGAGCCGACATCTTTTATCGAAGGGGGTTCTCGGTGGCCTGCCCCTGGGCGAGCTCATGGGCCCCTCCTGGTCGCGTTGCATGCTCTGGTGTGCAACTGAAATCAGGACAAAATCAGAAATTGCCCAAACGGTCGAGCTTGTTCGGGAATTCCTTGGATTTCGATGATTCTTATGATGCGAGGACAAATAACAATGCAGCCTGAAATGTCAAGGACTGGCCTCCCAACTTTCGTGAGACCCTCCATGGAACCGACCCTCTGGCAGAAAAGTCGTCCCGGAGCCCGGGGAGTGGAATCTCCTGGGGTCCCTCCTGAGAGTGTGGTAAGCCAGATTCCCAAGGGGGCGGGAAGGGAGATCCCCCTCTCCCTTCCGGAACTGTCCGAGCTCGACGTTGTCCGTCATTTTACCAGGCTTTCTCATTTGAATCGTGGGGTGGATACGCATTTCTACCCTCTGGGATCATGCACCATGAAATACAACCCCAAGGTCATGGACCGGATTCCGGAGATTCCCGGTTTTCGGGACCTCCACCCGCGAATCGATCCTGATGGGATGCAGGGCCTTCTGGAGGCCCTCCATACCTGCGAGGAGACATTGTGTCAGCTTCTCGGAATGGAGGCCGTGACACTTGCCCCCGCGGCCGGAGCTCATGGAGAATTGACCGGAATTCTTGTGACAAGGAGATATTTCGAATCGAGGGGGGATAAAAACAGGACCGAAATCCTGATTCCGGATTCGGCTCACGGGACGAATCCCGCCAGTGCTGCCATGGGCGGATTTACCGTCCATGTCCTTCCGTCGGGAAGTGACGGGGGAGTGGATCTGGCTCGTCTCGAGGAAGCCCTCTCACCCAGGACGGCTCTTGTGATGATGACAGTTCCAAGCACCCTTGGGATCTTCGAGAAGGATCTGCCAAAAATGGTGGCCCTGGTCAAGGCGTCTGGAGCACTTCTCTATCTGGATGGAGCCAATTTCAATGCCTTTATCGGCGTACTCCGACCCGGGGACCTCGGATTCGATATCGTCCATATCAATACCCACAAGACATTGGCCACACCCCACGGCGGTGGAGGACCCGGATCGGGTCCGGTGGGGGTCAAGTCCCATCTGGCACCCTATCTTCCCTCTCCCCGGATCAGAAAGGACGGAGACCGCTACTCCCTGGTCTCTCCCGAAACCTCCATCGGACCGATCCGTTCCTTTATCGGGTCCTCCCTCGTGCTGCTCCGGGCACTGGGCTACGTCAGGATGCTGGGGGGGGAAGGTCTCCGGAAGGTGGCTCTCTATGCCCTTCTCAACGCGAACTATCTGAGAGCTCTTCTCTCAGGCACACTTCCTAGGACAGGGAAGGGACTGTGCGCCCATGAATTCGTCCTTTCGGCCAAGGAGTTGTCTCAGGAAGGACTGCACGCCTCTGACCTTGCCAAGGAGATTCTGGATGCCGGATATTACGCCCCCACGATCTCCTTTCCGCTCATCGTTCCGGAGGCCCTGATGATCGAGCCAACCGAGACGGAATCAAAAGAAACCCTTGACCGGTTTGCCGTTGATTTCAGGAAAATCATCGATCTGGCAAAAAAGGATCCCGCCCGCCTCAAGGAGGCCCCCCGCCGGACTCCCGTTGCGAGGCCTGACGAAGTCGCCGCGGCACGGGACCCGATCCTGACCGATCCTGCCTCCCTGAACAT
This sequence comes from Nitrospirota bacterium, assembly GCA_021827365.1. Classification (GTDB taxonomy): domain Bacteria; phylum Nitrospirota; class Leptospirillia; order Leptospirillales; family Leptospirillaceae; genus UBA4572. Next base: position 11,221 of record JAKAWK010000053.1, on the reverse strand, counting down.
CGCCTGACAGCCGGTGGAAAGAAGTGGCTGAGATGGGCCCGGGCCCCCTGCCTCACCGCTGGATCCTGCTTGTCGACAAGGCAGGCTCCTCTGTGGAACAGATGGCCCGTGACCGGGAAATCTGGCCCTTGGTGAGGCCGGGTCTTCGAGGAATACTCCGGGTTTACCGTATTTCCGGCGGGGCAACGGTCGGTCGCACCTGGTCGGGGGCAATCCCCCCCGACTGGGGACTCTCCCCGCAATCGGTGGCCATCCGCCAGACCGGCGGAGGAGCTGTCCTCCATGGGCAGGATCTTTGTTTCTCCCTTTTCTTGTCCCGTGACATTTTTCCTCCAGGAGCCCGGAACTGGCCCCTCCTATATGAAAGACTCCATGCCGCCTTTGCGGAATTTCTTCTCTGGTGCGGCCATCCAACCGTGACTCACTCCCAGTGCTCTCCCCGTACCTCCGCAGGCGGAGAATCGAAAAGGGTCAATTCATCCTTCTGTTTCAGTGAACCTGTTCGCGGGGACCTGATGGTGGGAGAATCCAAGGTGTTGGGTGGGGCCCTGGCCATCGGGCGAGGCGGAATTCTCTACCAGGGATCCCTCCAGATTCAGGAAAGAAAACCCGATGTCTTGTCATGTCTCTTCGAAGAATGGTATCGTTCGATGGGCAGGGAGAGAATCGACAGGTCCCTGTTGATGGAGGTTGGCCCCCATGGGATCGTCGGACCCATTTGTCAGGATCGAGCTGAAAGATGACCTCCTGCCGCCCTCCGAGCCGTTGGCGGTGGATGTTCACGACAATCACGGGAGACTTGTCGTTCGTGCCGGAGAACATGTCACCCGCTCCTTGATGGATCGACTCAGGAAGCTCGGTATTCTGGAGATCTTCGTCACCACGGCCGAAGCCGCTTCGCCCGATTTCTGGCCTCGATGGGGAGAGGAGTGGCTCCGTTCTGCCCGGGCGCGAATGCAGCTTCTGACTCCCGAATCCGGAGTCCCGGTGGAGATGCTCAAACGGTTTGATGCGGCGCTGGAAAAGGCTATTGGGGAGACGGTTCGTCAAAGGCTCCGCAGGGAAGAGTCCTGAGGGACCTCGGGCGGTCAGCCTTATCTGATGAGGCGACCGCTGGCTGCTGTTCTGTGGGAAAACTTCGGAGAAACTCGCATGAACCAGGATATCTCCTCTTCCCAGAACCCTGTCTCAAAGGGCAGGCCTTCGACTGACAAGCTTTTCGAGAGAATTTCCAGTATCGATCATCTTCCAACCCTTCCCGTCATTGTCCGGACGGCCCTTGCTTACCTTGACGACCCTGATGTTTCTATGGCAAAACTGGCGCGGATCATCGAAGAAGACCAGTCTATGGCGGCCCGGATCCTGAAAGTCGCCAATTCCCCCTACTATGCCCGCTCGGGAAAGATCGGAATGATCCGGGAGGCGATCCTGCTTCTTGGGCTGAACGGAATCCGGGGGCTGATCCTTTCAATGTCGGTCCTCCAGCTGGTGTCCAATCGCGAAGGTGTCGTCAAATTGTGGAGACACTCCTTTGCCGTTTCAATTCTCTCCCGTATTCTGGGGGAAAACCTTGCGGTGGGACAACCGGAGGACCTTGCCACGGCAGGCCTTCTCCATGACTTCGGAAAGGTCATCTATTATCTCGACTTCGAGCCTTGGATTCCTGACCTTTGGCACAAGGATCCGGGAATCCCTGACTGGAGATTCGAGGAAGACCTTTTTGGGGCCAGCCATGCTTTTGTCGGCTTCCGTCTCGCCTATTTCTGGCATTTTCCCTCTTCAATCCGCGTTCCGATCGGATGGCACAACAATCCCTCCAAATCCCCCTCCTACCAGCTCGAAACAGCGATCATAGCCCTGGCAGACGGTCTGGCGACCCTGGCCGGCTTCGGGCTTGAAGAATCTCCCTGTCCCGAATCGACCATGTTCGATGCCCTTCGCTCTCTCGACCTCACCGACAAGCAGTTGGAGGTTGTCCTTGAGCGTCTGATGGAGAACCTTCCCAAGCTGGAGGCTCCGGATTTCTGATCGTCCCACTGGCTTGGGGTTCTCCTCTCGGGATGGTTCCGACGCCCTTTTCATGGACAGCCTTTCCCGCGCCATGGATCTTGAGTTTCCCGATTGGGGGATCCTTGCCGATCCCCCTCCTGTTCCTGAGTGGTCATATTTTATTGATTGGCTCTCCCGGGGTCTTCACGGAAAACTTGGCTATCTCGAACGAACGGCCCCGAGACGGCGTTCCCTCTCCGAGGGATATCCTGGATACCGTTCCCTCGTCATGGGGATTCTTCCCTATGACCCCAGGGCATTTTCCCCTTCTCCCGGCCCTGGTCATGCGGAAATCGCCCGCTATGCGGTGGGAGAGGACTATCACACACGTTTCGAAAAAGCCTTCACCCGCGTCCTTTCCCGTATCTCTCCCCATCTTCTTCCCGGGGATGAACCGCTGATCAAGCCTGACCACGGAGCCCTTCTCGAAAAATCCCTGGCCCAGATGGCCGGTCTGGGAAGGATGGGAAAGAACACCCTTCTGATCCATCCGGAGTTTGGATCAATGTTCACGATCGGGTCAATGCTCCTGAAAACGCCCTTGCCGGAAAGAAAGGCCCGACCCTTTCCCAGGGATCCTTGCGGAGGATGTTCGAGGTGTCTCGAAGCCTGTCCCACAGGCGCTTTTGAGTCCGCCTATATTCTGGATGCCCGTCGATGTCTGAGCTACCTGACCATTGAACGCCCGGATGACGACGAAGAGGGCCTCCGAAAATCCTCCGGAGATCCCTGGCTTTTCGGATGTGATCGATGCCAGGAGGTCTGCCCCCACAATGCCGGCCGCACTCCATTGGTGCCGGAGGCCTTCTCCCCCCGCTTCGTCCCCCTCGATTCGAATGCGGAAACCCTGGTCCGTGGCTTGAGGAAGGTCCACGGGGCCCTCTCCCGGGCCTCCCTCTCCAGACTCCTGTCCAGGCTCGAGGAACTTCGTGGATCCGGCTCTGACCCTAAGGTCCCGGGAGATGGAGAAAAAGGCGGGATTCGGCTATAATTTCCGGCGAATTGAGTGGGACCCCTTGCGAGAGGCTTGACTGGGGTGCCTTAGGGACCCTGAGGAGAACCCATGCCCAAAAACGGTTCCCCCCTCCCGGACTTTTCAGACCGTTTCATTGGCCGGTCAAAGCCCGTGGCCGAACTTCT
>JAKAWK010000053.1:0-8022 GCA_021827365.1 Nitrospirota bacterium | reverse complement strand
AAGGAAAGAATCGCCCGTATTCTCCATGACGGGAGTCCGCGCAGATCTTTTCCCTTTGTGCCAGTGAACTGCGGCGCAATTCCCGAAGGGTTGATGGAAAGCGAGCTTTTCGGTCATGAAAAGGGAGCTTTCACCGGGGCTGTGAATGGCCGTTCAGGGCGGTTCGAGATCGCCGAAGGAGGAACGATATTCTTCGACGAAATCGGTGAATTGCCCCTGACCCTCCAGGTCAAGCTCCTGAGGGTCCTTCAGGAGAAGATCTACGAAAGGGTCGGTGGAGCGAAGCCGCGGACGGCCAATGTCCGTGTCCTGGCCGCAACCCACCGGAACCTTGAGGAGATGACCTGTTCGGGGGGATTTCGGGAGGATCTGTATTATCGCCTGTCGGTCATTCCGGTTGAAATTCCTCCTCTCAGAAGTCGCCCCGAGGACATTCCCCTTCTCGTGGATTTCTTCATCCGGCGCTGGGAGGAAGAGGGGAGGGGGGAGCCTGTTTCCCTGACCCCAGCCGCCATGAATGTCCTGGCGAGCTATGAGTGGCCAGGGAATGTCAGAGAGCTTGAAAATGTGATGGAGCGGCTGCTTGTCCTTTCGGGAGGCGATAAGGTCGGCCCGGGGGATCTTCCGGAAAAGATCCGCCGGGGGGCGGAAAACACTCCCGAACCTCTGGTGGAAAAGGAGAGGGATGAAGAGATGGTCACGGGTTTGTCTCCGGAACCGAAATCCTCCACTCCGACCGGAGGGGGCCTTTCGATGCCGGAAGCCCTTCTCGGAAAGGGTTTCAATCTTGCCGCCTTCCTGGGAGATCTTGAGCGGAACCTTGTGCGTCAGGCTCTTGAGAGGGCCGGGGGAAACCGGTCCAGGGCCGCTGAAATCCTGGGACTCAACCGGACGACCCTGATCGAGAAAATCCGGAGGTTCGGTATTTCCTGAGGGAATGAATGTCCGGGGAAAGAATAGGCCTGGGGTTTTTCCCGGAGACTCCGGCCTGGTCCGGTTCCCTCTTCCTGAACGAAGAGCCAAGGAGGCCCCAATGGAAATGCCAAGAAAGGTCGCCTTTCCGAGCCGGACCGCCTTTCTGGGAGGACTTTTCTTTCTCCTGTTTTTTTCCGGTCCTTCCCCGGAGCTGCTGGGGGCCATGGAGCCGGAACAGGGAGGAAAACTTTCTCCTGGCAGTGACCGTTACCTTCTTTCGGTGGCCCTGAAGGATTTCAGGTTACAGCATGACCGGATGGCCCGGAAGGCCATCAAGGAACTCCTCTCCTCCCATCCGGGATCCTTCTATCGGGGTCCGGCCCTTCTTCTTCTGGCCAGGATCCATGCCAGAGCAGCCATCGGGAAGAGCTCCGGTAACTTCCGGGAACCCCTCGCCTATTTCAGAAAGGCCCAGGAGACTCTGCCCTCCGGCTGGGACAGGGGTGAGGTCCTTTTTCGAGAGGGACAGTACCTTATTCGCCAGCGTTTCGGGGCAGAAGGACGGGGAATTCTCTCCCAGCTGCTCTCCCGGTTTCCGGACAGCCCCTGGGCCTTTCGGGCCCGTCTTGCAACAGCCGACTCCTGGCGTGAGAGGGGGAATCTCCGGAGGGCGGACAAAATTCTCGGTGAGGCCCGGGCCTTCCTGAAAAAATCTTCTCCCGAGACAGACAGGATCCGTTACCTCTATCTTCGGGGAAATCTCCTCCTTGACCGGGGGGACCTTCCTGGGGCAGAAACCGCCTTTCTTTCCGCTCTTTCTCTTTCGAAAAGCTATCCCTACCAACATCCGGGAGCCCTTTTCCTTCTGGCCCGCACCGCTTACGCTTTAAGACACAATCATCGATCCGCTGCCCTGTTCAAAAGCTTTGCCCGCCTTTTCCCCAATGACCCGAGATCGGGGGAGTCGGAATATTACCTGGCCAGGATTTCAGGGCGCATGGGCTTTCTCTCCCACGAAAAAGCCCGCCTGAGGGAAGTGGTGGCCGACTATCCCGGAAGCGCGGCCAGCCACCTCGCCAGGATCGAGCTTTTGAGGCTTGTCTTTTTTTCACCCGGCAATGGGGAATCTCCGGGGGATCTTCCGGAAATTCTTTCCCGGTCGATCCGGGAGCTCGGGAAAATTGCCTCGGAAGAACGCAACCGGAGGATTTCCGGGGAGGCCGCCCTCCTCCGGCTCAGATTGATGGACCGGGCGGGGGACTGGGAGGGGGCAATCCGAAAGATTTCACGTCTGGAAGAGACGATCGACCCCGCATCACGCTTCGGAATGAGGCTTAGGACGCTTGAGGCCTCTCTGGTCATGAACCGGATCAGTAAACTTTCACACCCCCTTCATGCCAGACAGATCCTTGATCTTTACCACTCCTACCGATACCGTCTCCCTCTGGCCTCCGATCCTGCCGGGGCCTCGCTATTCCTGTCCCTTGCCCGGGCGAAGAGGAAGAACGGGGAAAAGGAAAGGGCCGGAAGGGACCTGGATTCTGTTCTTGCCCATGCCCAGGATCCGGTGATTCTCGCAAAAGCCAGGAAGCTCAGATACCGCTGGCTGGTTCAGGACGGGAACAAACCTCGAGCCCTTGACTGGGCGATCACTTTTTCCGGCAATCGCTCCATTGCCTCCGCCGAGAGGAGGGAATGGTTCGGCAAGGCTTTGGATCTGGCCCGGCAGATGAAGAGACCTGAGATCGAAAGGGAGGTCCTGTCCAGCTGGGCCGTTTCCGGTGTGCCGATCGAGCGTCCCGGGGAGGTCCTGGCCCGGCTGGGACTCCTTGAGATCGGATCGGGGGATCCGGACAAGGGCCGTTCGGATCTTCTGCGCGCCCTCCCTGAAATCGAAGGCCGGAAGGAAGATCGTTCCCTTCTGGCCCGGGTCCTTTTTCGACTGGGGCAGGAGTCCCTTCTGAGGGGAGACAGGCCGTCCTCCAGGCGCTACTGGCAGGAGATGCTGGCCTGTTGTTCCTCCGATCCCCACGGAGGATGGGTCACCTACCAGATGGGGCAGATGGCACTCTCCGAAGGTCATGCCGGGGAGGCTCTCGAATGGTTTGAAAAGACTGTCAAAAAATATCCTGGGGAGGAGGTGGCCCGGGTGGCCAGGGAAAAAATTCGCGCAATGAGACTGGAGAATAAGAATGGAGAACCCAGATGAGATCGTCACATCCACAACCGGTGGGGAGGCCCGGGAAGAGGTCCTGAGACAGGCCTTTCTCTCCTTTCAGTCCGCCTCGGAGTCCCTTGTCACCTCCTACGCCGCCCTGGAAAAACGGATTGCAGATCTCTCCGAGGCCCTTACCCGAAAGAACCTAGACTTCGACCGCCAGGGGAGTTTTCTGGAGGCCATCCTGAAGAGTCTTTCCGCCGGAGTTCTCGTTCTGACACCGGGAGGAGCGCCCCTCTACCGGAATCCGGCCATGGACATTTTTCCCGTCCCGACAGAGGGGGCTTTGATCCCTCTTCTCGAGCAAAAAGGCCTCTGGCCGCCAGGCGAAACGGAGAACGAGTCGGCCTTTGATGACGGTGGCCGTTCCTGGGCCGTGGTGCGGCGTCCTGTTCCCGGCCCCGATGGGAGGCCGATCGGATATGTCTTCATCTTCACCGACGTGACGCGAATCCGCGAGATGGAGGAGGAGGTGGCCCGGGATCGGAGACTCCGGGCCATGGGAGAAATGATCGCCCAGATCGCCCACGAGCTCCGAAATCCCCTTGGAAGTCTGGAGCTTTTCAGCTCCCTCCTCTCCCGGGATTCTGTCACTCCGGAATCAAGGGAATATCTGGGCCACATGATCACCTCGATCGCCTCAATGGACCGCCTGATCGGCAATCTCCTCTACCATACCCGGACCCCGGAGCTCCAGGAAGGGAGGGTCGAGTCCGAAGTTTTCATCAACCGCCTCTCGGCGGACTTTGCCCGCATGGTTCGTTCCGCCGCCCGTTCCCGGACTGCCAGAACCCTGACATTTCATTCCGACCCTGCCCCTGCGCCCGCCATGCTCCATGTCGACGAGGAACTTCTCTACCATGCCCTTTTCAATCTTGTCAGCAACGGGCTTGAAGCCCTCATGGGGCTTTCTCCAGAGGAGGATGGCCCCCGGGACCTCCGTCTCGAGACTGGCCGGGGCCCGGCCGGAGAATACCTTTTTATCGTAAGGGACAGTGGCACAGGAATTGCTGAAGAGGTGTCGGGGCGGATTTTTGATCCCTTCTTCACCACTCGGGCCAAAGGGACGGGCCTTGGGCTTTCCATCGTTCACAATATCGCGGTGGCCCATGGAGGGGAGATTCGCTACTTTCGGGACGGGGCGTGGACGACATTTTCCCTGTCCATCCCTCCGGGACGGGTCGATCCGGTCCTGGCAAACGGAAATCAAGGAGGCGAAAGGTGAGTCCTCAGGAAGCCGGAAGTGTTCTTGTCGTTGATGACGAGCCGGAAATGGCGATCGCCCTCAGGGAAACGCTGAGACGGGACGGTTACAGGGTCAGTCTGGCCCAGAACGGACAGGAGGCGATCGAAAAAATTTCCCGGGAAGACTATGGGTGGGTGATCAGCGATGTCCGAATGCCCTCTGTTGACGGATGGGAACTCTTGTCTAGGCTTAAGGAGAAATCTCCCCTGACGCGTGTCATTTTCATGACGGCCTATGGAACGGTTCCCCAGGCCGTCGAGGCAATGAAGCAGGGGGCAGTCAATTTCTTGACAAAACCCTTCAAGGCCGAGGATCTGAGAAAGATCCTCGATCCCTCTCCCCTTTGTCCTCCGGGAGAAGGTAGCCTCTCCGGGACGGGAGGAAGGAATCCCTGGGAAAATGTCTCCCGACCGATAAAAACCCGCAACCCTGCGATGATCAGGATTCTTGGAATGATCGACGCTGTGGCCTCGACGCCGGCGACGATCCTGATCGAGGGGGAGAGCGGAACGGGAAAGGAGCTTCTGGCCCGTTATCTTCACGAACGTTCGACGAGGGCCCACCGACCATTCGTCGCAGTCAACTGTGCCGCGCTTCCGGACAACCTTCTCGAGTCCGAACTTTTTGGCTATGAAAAGGGGGCCTTTTCCGGGGCCATGGCCCGGAAAGTCGGAAAGTTCGAGATGGCCCATACGGGGACCCTGTTGTTAGACGAGATCGGGGAGATGGAACTCGGCCTCCAGGCCAAGCTGCTTCGGGTCATCCAGGAGCGGGAGATCGATCGCGTGGGGGGAACCCGGCCCGTTCCCGTTGATATCCGGATCATTGCCACAACAAACCGGAACCTGAAAGAAGAGGTGAGGGCGGGCCGATTCAGGGAGGATCTCTACTACCGCCTGAGGGTCTTTCCTGTGACTCTCCTTCCCCTCCGGGAACGGATGGAGGATATTCCCCTTCTGGCGGAGCGATTCCGCCAGGCCTTCGAAAGGGAACATATGGCGGTGGGCCCCTTTGCCCCCGAAACGCTGGATCTTCTCGGGCGTCATAACTGGCCCGGCAATGTCCGGGAGCTTGAGAACGTCGTGACCAGGGCCGCTTTTCTGGCAGAGGGGCGTATGATCCTTCCCGTCCATGTGGCAGACCTTCTGGATCCGGAAGTCGGGGGGCGTGAGGAGGATTCGGAGGGCGGGGTCGGAATCCGTCCCGGACGTTCTGTCTGGGAGGTGGAGCGGGAACTGATCCTCCGGACACTCTCCTCCTGTGAAGGGAACAAGGCCCAATCGGCAAGGCTTCTGGGAATCAATGTGAGAACCCTCAGAAACAAGCTCGCCGAATACGGGATCTCAGGAGAGGGAGGGACGGAGGGGGCGGAGTAACCGGGTAAATTCTTCCTGCCAGGCAGGAACCGATTCCCCTCTCAAGGGATGATGCTTTCGTGAAAATTAATAAAAGATAATATCTTGAGTCATTGGTATGTTTATTGCATTTTCATTTGTCAATGGAGGGGATCATGAGCCAGGTTCATCTTTTCGACAGGACAACCGACCTTCTCAAGGTCACGATGGATCTTCGCTCAAGGAGACATCTGCTTCTTGTGAGCAATATCGCCAATCAGGATACTCCCGGGTACATGGCCCGCGACCTTTCCTTCAAGAAGGAGCTCTCGAAAGCTCTGGAAGCTCCCACCCGAAGGGATCTGGACCGGACGGATGGAGCGCTCACCATCAACACCGACGAGACGGTCGGAAATGACCTCAATACCGTCAATATCGAGCTGGAAATGCAGAAACTTGCCTCAAATACGGGGAACTACAATGCCCTGGCCTCCATGGCAGGCTGGAAATACCGGATGATGGGGGATGCCATCTCGGGTGAAGGGAGGTAGCCGTGGGATTTTCCGACGCACTCAGAATTTCGGGTTCGGGGCTCGAAGCTGAACGGGTGAGGCTCAATGTCCTTGCCGGCAACCTGGCCAACGCCGATTCGACCAGGGGAAATCCGCATGGAGTCTATGAACGTCGGGATGTCATTTTTGCGGCCGTGGCTCCAGGACAGTCGTTTTCAGACATTCTCAACTCCCCGACCCAAAGTCCGGTCAAGGAGGTCAAGGTTCTTGGCATGGTCCGGGATCCCCGTCCGCTAACCCGGACCTATGATCCCCAGAATCCCGATGCCGACAAGGACGGCTTCGTCTTTCGACCGAATGTGTCGAAGCTCGAGGAAATGACCAACCTGATCGACGCTTCCAGGGCCTACGAAGCCAACCTGACCGCCCTCGACACCACAAAGCGGATGGCCTCCAAGGATCTGACAATCCATGTCTAGAAGGGCCTCACGCCGGGGAAGGAAGGGATTCCATGATTGATGAACCACGGATCGGAAGCGGAGCACCGCTTCATTCGGGACCTCTGGGGGAGGCGCAGGAGGGTTTTCCTCCGGCACATCCATCGGGGGAGGAGTCCTTTGTCCATGTTCTGAAGGATTCCATTGCGCGGGTCAACTCCCTTCAGACCGAGGCGGACAAGACGATCCAGGAATTCTCGACCGGTCAGGATGGTGTGACCCTCCACCAGACAATGATCGAAATGGCCCAGGCCGATGTCTCCTTTCACCTGATGATGCAGGTCAGGGACCGGATCGTGAAGGCCTACCAGGAAATGAACAACATGCCGCTGTAAGGGTTAAGAGGGCTCGATATGGACATTTTACGCAAGATTTTCGAAACCGTTTCCCTGTGGTTTGGCCGCCTCTCCTTCGGACAGAAAATCGTGGCGGGGGTTCTGGGCGTCCTTCTGGTGGGAGTCATGATATTTCTGGGAGTCGCAGGGAAGAACGTCGACCAGGCAGTCCTCTATTCGAGACTTTCTCCTGTGGATTCCTTCGAGATCCAGCAGAAACTTGACAGGATGGGGATTCCTTATTCGGTCTCTACCAAGGGTGGAGTCATCCGCGTTCCCAAGAGCCAGGTTTACACCCTCCGGATGGAGCTCGCTGACGAAGGACTTCCGCGGCATCACGGAGCGGGATTCGATATCTTCGATCATCCTTCCCTCACGACGACGGACTTTGTTCAGCACGTCCAGTACCTCCAGGCCCTACAGTCTGAACTCGACCGCACCATCGAAGAGATGAGCCCGATCGCCCTGGCCCGGGTCTCCATTGTCCTTCCCCGCAGATCGGTCTTTCTTCGGCATCAGGCGGGGGCCCACGCCTCTGTCCTTGTCCGCCTGAAGCCCGGCCGGACTCTCGAGCAAGACCAGGTGAACGGGATCGTCCATCTCGTTGCCAACGCGGTTGAAGGGCTGACTCCCGAGCATGTGACGATTGTCGACAACACGGGAACAATCCTGAACAGGAAACGTCAGGGTCTGGTTCCGGGGGAGCTGACGAAGGCCCAGCTGGCCTACCAGTCGATGGTGGAACATCGACTGAGAAGAAGAGTCCAGACCATGCTGGACCAGGTTCTGGGAGAAGGCCAGTCAGTGGTTCGCGTCAATGCGACCCTGAATTTCCGCCGGGTCGAAGAGACCCGCGAGCAGTTCGATCCCAAGGGACGGGCTCTTGCGGAACGGGAGAAGCTTCGGGAAAAATCCTCCGGATCCCGGATCGTTCCCGTGGGGGTTCCTGGTGTCCTGAGTAACAT
>JAKAWK010000052.1 GCA_021827365.1 Nitrospirota bacterium | reverse complement strand
AATCCCATCGTATAGGCCCCTTCCCGGGGATATTCCGCCAGGACAACCTTTTTGAACCCTTTTCCTTCCGAGGGAGAGAATGCGTCGAGAATGGTCTTGATCGCGGTATAGAGCTTCTTGAATATGGGAATGTGGGTGAGAAGCTCCTCGACCATCCCCAGAAGCTTGCGCCCGATCACATTGGTGGCGAAAACGCCAACCACGAAGATCAGGACCAGGAGCACGGCCACGCCAAGACCTGGAATCGACCGGCCCACAAGGAGGGTCACCACCGGGTCCAGAAGGGAATCGAGAAAGATGAAAATCCTGTAGAGGATATAGGCAGACAAGGCCACCGGCAAAACGATGAGCAAGCCGGTAATGAACTGCGTCCTTAGCGTGGTCCTGATTCTGTCACCGCTTGACTGGATCCACCCCAAATGGGCCCCCTTAAGAAATTTCCCGAAGCCTGAGATATCTGATTATCGTACTCATTTTTCGATCCATTGGGCAAGCCTATCGCGCCCAGTGGTCAATGGCCGTATGAAGGGCCACCCGCTCTTGTCCTTCCCGAAAAACAATGGCGGGTTCCCGGTGGCTCTTCATCTCTTCCTTCCAGATGGGCACATATCGGGAAGAGACAAAGTCCACGACGGCCTCCCGACGGTCCCGGGGAAGCCGGTCCCATCCCGGTCCGACGTGAATCCGGAGAACTTCACCTTCAAAACGAAGGGTGGCGGAGAGGAGAACCGGATCTTCTCCCGAACGGAATCGGAGATTGGCGGCCTTCAGAATCGATCCTGCCGTGTCCCGGAGGGCCGATTCCCTTTTGAGGAGACCCTGACGGCCAAGGGAACCGGAGGCCGGGCCCGAAATCCGGACCATCGTGACGACGAGGGAGACCAGAAGAGCTCCTCCCAGGACAATGATGACCACCTTTTTCCCCACGATCCCCCCCCGCGACAGGTCACAGTTCTTTGCCTACAAAAGACTTTCCCCGAATTTTTATTGTATCATCTGAAGGAGCGTGATGCCGATGTCCTTTGACAACCCTCATTCTTTGGAGCCACGGGAGATGTCCAGACCTCGTTTTTCCCGACATTTCTTTCTTTCATTCCTGCTTTTGGGTCTTCTCCTTTTTTCCGGACCGCCCATGCTTCTGGCAGATTCCCGCAGCCACCGTTATTATCCGAGCACAAGCCCCCAGTTCGCCTCCCAGCTGGAGATCGAGACAGTTTCCCTGCTTTTCAGGAACAACAATATCCTCGTCTCCGACACTCGTCACACCCTGATTTTCATGAATGCCAGCGGGCTCCGTGAAAGTGTTCCCCATGCTTCCGGAGGCGAAATCCAGACCATTCCCGTGGAATCCGGACAGGCGGTGGTCGTTGCAGGCAACACGCATACGGCCCCCCTTTCCTCCTCCATCCCCGCTCCGGCCCTCTCAGTCGGCATTATCCCCCTGTCCGTCGCCGAATCCGGAAACCTCGTCTATCTCGCAGACGGCAGCGGCAGAATCGATGCCCTGAATCTTACCTCCGGGCCACAGGACGTGATTCTCATCCCTGATTCCCGGGTCCGGATCAATGCCGGAGCTCATATCTCCAAGTTGCTGAAGAGATCCCCGACCATGGGAAAACTTCTGGGAATGGCCACCACCCTTCCCCTCGAGCCGGGATACCTGTCCGCCATCGCCGGCGGGGGAACCCAACCACTCGGATCACAGCCCATCGACGGTCTCCGGGCCCGGATCAGTCCGATCGCCCTTTCCGCCAACCATGACGGACTCTTCATTGCAGGAGAGACAGGGCACATCCTCTACCTGAACAACACGACAGGGCCTCGCCCTGTTCCCGTCAGGGAAGGCCGGTCTCTCCGACAGGTGATTGTCCGGCCAGGCCAGATTTTTCTGGCGGCCAGCCGGGACGACGAATCCGACCCAAGGCCAGGATCTGATCCGGTTCCGGCCCTCGATTCGACAATGAACCCCATCACCATCGTGGCAAGCGGCGACCGACTTTTTACCGCCGACCAGGGGGGGGAGATTTTCGAGATCAACCTCTCCCAAGTCCCTCTTCCCCTTCCGGACAACGACGGAGAAGGCCGGCCTCGGGTTCTCGACCCGGGAATGGCGATCCGGATCGCGGGAGGCGGAACCCATCTTGTCCAGGGAACCCCTCTTCCTGCCCTCCAGGCCATGCTCCGGCCTCGATCCCTGGCCTATGATCCTCAGGGAATCCTCTACACCGGAGACATCGAGACCACTCTTGAAGCCGGACGCGTTCTCGCCATCAATGTCTCCGATCACCCCATCCCGCTCCCCATCATGAAACATGGCAATTTCAGGAAGGTTCGCCTTCTCCCGGGGGAAATCCTCTCCGTGGCCGGAAATTCCAGACGCCAGCCTGTCGCCCCAACGGTCCCCACTTCGGCCGGAGACGTCGGGATCGAACCGGTCCAGCTTTCCTACCGGAATGGCCTCCTGGCCATCGGGGACCTTTTGGGATCGATCGATCTCATGAACATGACCTTCCGGAACCGGCGCGCCTTCCCGAACGACCGGCAAAAGTCCCTGATTCTCCCTCCCGGAACCATCCTGTCCTTGATGGGCAACGGATTCGGGTCATCCGAAAAGCCGAGCGACGAGGTTCCCTGAATCAGGAAGTTTTTTCTGAACCTTCAAAGGGGGATTCCAAAAGGACAAGGGAGGGGGCTGCCCCCTCCGGGCATCTGAGCTCGACCCGGATATTGAGCGGCCAAGTGGCCATAGACATTCCGTGGCCAGGAAGACTGGCCTCCAGGACCGGAATCCTCTCCACAAGGGACAGGACCAGGTCCGCCACGGACCGTTCGGGATCATCCTCCCGGGGGGTAAAACCAGAGAAGGGACCGATCACCAAGCCGGAAATCCGGTCCAGGGCTCCCGAAAGGAACAGGGTTCGAAGGGACCGGTCGATCGCATAGAGCGGTTCGTCCACATCCTCGATCAAAAGGATCGCCCCGGTCAAATCCGGAAGAAAGGGAGTCCCGCAAAGATGGGCCAGAGATTCAAGGTTCCCCCCCAGAAGTCGTCCGGAAGCGCTGCCTGACCGAAGGGTACGGGAAAGGCCCAAGGGGAGAGGGTCTCCTTTTTGCACCCTCCCGGAGACCATCTCCCACCAGAGGGAAAAGGTCTCGGGATGAAAAAGCTCCCTGGCGTTCGGCCCCCAGAAGGTCGCCAGGGAAAGCTTCCTGGCGAGGGCCGCGTGAAGATAGGTCATGTCTGAAAATCCGCAGACCAGGGGAAAATTCCCGGTGAATCCCTTCCACTGATCCTCCCACCATCCCAGGAGGCGGATCGCCCCTGCCCCTCCCCGATACGACAGGACTCCCGCTCCCTTTCCTCCCGTCACAGCGTCATAAAAGCGATGCATTCGCTCCCTGTCGGGAGCAGCATAGGGGGAAAAGGCAGGATCCGGTGAATCGCAAAGGACAGGACTTAAGCCGACCGCCTCCATCAGCTTTCGGACTTCGTCCCATTCGGGGAAAGGGGCCGCCATGCCGGTCCGGACCACAAGAAGGGCATCTCCGGGACGAAGGGGACGGGCCGGACGAAGGATCCGGTCCACGCTCATCCCTCTTTCATAAGATAGTCCAGGAGCATCTCCCGGACAGCCTCGGGAAGGGAGAGCCCCCGCTCGGAGATCTTCACGAGAAAGGCCTCGTAGAGCTCCCCCTGGACCGGGATACGAAGTTCGACGTCGGGATCTGAGGAGCCTGAACCTGTCCCGGGGGAAACCACCCCTTTTTCGATAAAGTCTGTGATCTGGGGAGGACGGACGATCTCCCTTAACGAGGGTCGGGACTGTTTCACGGGGTCTCTCCCATCCCGACAGAGACGATCTCTTCCATCAGCGCCCGGTATTCCGAAGAGGAAGGGCCATCCGGGTAAAAGTCTGTGATGGTCTTTCCGGCGGTCACCGCTTCGGCCAGGGCGATTCTCTGGTGAATGGCCGTCTCGAAAAGGGGGAAAGGGAATTCCTTGAGAGCTTCCACGGATTCCCGCGACAGCCTCGTACCGTGGATTTTCCGGTTCAGCAACAGGCGGGTCTTAAGTCCGGGATTCAGCTGCTGGGCCTTCCTGACAAGACCCACAATGTCGGTCCCCGACCAGAGATCGAGCGGGCTTGGCTGAAGGGGGATGATGGCGAGGTCGGCCACGACCAGCGCTGATCGTGTGATCGTCTCCATTCCCGGCGGGGTGTCGATGACCACAAGGTCATACTTTTTTGCCAGTTTCGGGATTTCCTGGTCCAGAACCGGCATCGGAAGAGCGATGACCCCCACCGGGAAAGTCCCTGAAGCCAGTCCTCGCCATTTCATGGCGGATCCCTGGGGGTCGGAATCGACAAGGAGCACGTCCATTCCCCGCTGGGCAAAAGTTCCGGCCAGATTGACGGCGGTGGTGGTCTTTCCGCATCCACCCTTCTGGTTCGCAATGACAAGAATCACCGGGAGTCTCCTCCTTCTCTCAGGGTGCGGATCCGAATTCCCGGACCCTCTCCCGGATGACGCGGGTGGCAAGGTCAAAGAGGACGGCCCCCTTCCCGGCCGTCGAGAGCGACGGGTCCGACCCCATCCGCCCATCCGGATAAAGGGATCGGAAGCGGTCCGGACCTAGCGGCCATTCGTGGTGGGGATCCGGCGCCTGACCTGGGGCAATGGGAGTCTCGTGGTCCGGAAAAAGATGCCAGGTCACCGAAACCTCCCCACAGGTCGCATGATAGCCATTCACTTTCCCGAAAAACTCCTTCTCTTTCTCCACGACCTCAGGCAGAAGCCACCAGTTGGCCAAGGAGGTCCGGCCCTCCGGGTGATCCAGAAGAAATTCCGAAAAGGCGGCCTTGAGCGAGGAATCGTTGCCTCCATGCCCGTTGACGAAGAAGAACCTCCGGAACCCGTTTCGGTAGAAGTTGGACAGGATATCGTTCACCACAAGAATGAGCGTCCGGGGAGAAAGGGAAGTGCTTCCTGGAAAGGCCAGATGGTGATGGGACATGCCATAGGCCAGGGTCGGGGCGACAAGGATTCCCTCCTCCTCTCCCACTCTCCGGGCCAGCGCCTCCGCCACGAGGTGATCGGTCCCGATGAGGCCGTTGGGCCCATGCTGTTCGACCGACCCCACAGGAATGAGCAGAAGGGTCGACCCTTCGAGATAGTGCGCCACACCCGGCCAGTTTGTCTTGGCGAGTTCCACCCGTCCCCCCATTGCAAAAGGTTTTTTCAGTCCCATGAATTCCTTTTATCCTAACATATTCCGAAACCGTTTCAGCCAGTCACGCTCCCAGAGGGCCCTCCGAAACGAAACCTATCTAAAAATTCGGCTTATCTCCTTTAAACATTCCTTTCTTGACATGGAACGGCTGGCGCATCGGGCCCGGAATTTCAGTCGAAAAGCCCGGACATAGGGACTATTGAGATTCTTCGGGTCCCTCAGAGGTTTAGAAACTGCCGCTTGTCCCAAGCCTAGTAGGGGAGTGACCAGGAGGAGGGGTAGAGGAGAGCAAAAAGGAATGGAGGCCCAGGAGGAGGGGCAGGGTCTGATCGGGCTGAAAGGGCCTGGAGACAGGGTTACGCCAATTCTTCCGGCTTTCGACGGAGCTGGTTCCCGACGGAATCGGGAGTGGGTCCTTTTCTCTCCTTCGCGGAATGCCAGACTGCCTTCTGTCACCTACCTTAAGGGCAAAAAAGAGGCAGGGTTTCCCCTGCCTCTCTCTTGACTTTGACCGGGGACCTGGCCTGGTCCTTCCGGAAATTTCATTCCAGGTTATCGGGCGCGGCTGTCCGTCTTCAGCTTCTTGATCGCCGCCGAGAGCTTGTCGAACTTCTCCGCGCTGTTGTCGCGGACTGTCAAGTTCGCATCCTCATGGCCGGCATAGGAGCAGAAGGCCATCGTGTAGCAGGCAGTGCCTCCCCGGATAATCTTGAGGGAGAGATTTGCATAATGACAATGGACTCCCACGAAGAGACAGGCATCAATCTTGTTGTGCCAGATGGTCAGGTTCGGATGGTTTGGGTTGATTTCGAACTCCGGCTCGATCTTGGGATATTTGGGGCGGTAGTCGGCCATCGGAATGATCCGGATATTGTTGGACTCCGCACATCGAAGGACGGCATCGGCCACCTTCCGGGTTTTTTCGGACCATTGCCAGAGAACGAGGGGACCAGGAAAGAAGGTCGGGACCTTGGCGGTCGCAAGCTTCCGGGCAGCGGTTTCAATGGCTTCCTCTTCGGAAGCGGGAATCCCTTCGATCAGGGCCCATCCCGGTTCGGGGGGAGGAACGCCCATGGAAATGGCGGCGGGGGGCAGAATACCTTCCGGTCCGGGAAGCACTTTATAGGTCGTCACGAAAACTCCTCTCTGTGATGCTTTGGTGTCAAAAAACAAAATGGCCAAATTCGGTCTTGGGATCTTATCATGGTTCCATGTTTGCGGTCAATTCCACCGACGGATTCCGCGAGCCGATCCTCCCCGCCCAAATGGGGTCAGGAGGGTTCCGTCTCCTGGTTCCTGTGAACGAAATGATCCTGTCGGCTCACTCCGACATCGGAGACGTACATGATGCCAGAATAGCGTTCGAAAAGGGGGGTCAGCCCCTCCAGGATCAGTTCGACCTGCTCCTCCCGGACAACGGTCATCAGAAGGGCCAGACTGCTTGTTTCGTTGAAAATCAGATTCCCTTCGTAGAAGCCGCTGTGGCCCATTCCCGACACATTGGGGACGATGGTGTATCCCGTCACCCGGACACGGGCCAGGAGATCTCGGACAAAGGGCAGCCGTTCCCCGCTCACGATGATATCCACCTTTTTCATGGGATAAAGCCGGGCTTTTTCCATCAGGGGGTCCTTTCTTCATTGGGAGTAGAGGATAAATCGACGGGCCGCCAGAGCCCCGCAGAGTCGTAGCGGAAGAATTCGCGTTCTGTGGGATCTGCCACCAGCAGCCTCACCCACTCATTCTTGAGAAGCCTCCTGAGAACGGGATTGTTGTCGATGATGCGTTTAAGGGTCTCCCGGGGAGACTCGACAAGGACAGAGAGGCGCACGGGCTCATGGAACAGACGGTCACCCTCGCGAATCGTCTGATGGGGAAGGCCAGGGAGAAGATCGCTTTCGTTTCCCCACATGACGCCGAAATAGCCGGTCACATTATGGTAGATCTTGTTCCCCCCTCCGAATCGGACCCCATCGAGCGCCGAGAAGAAGTGTTCCGCATTGATCCACTGGCCGACCACGAGGGGACCCGTCAGGATGGCCTCGAGATCCCGTCCCGTCGGGTCGAGCTCCGGATCGTAGGAATGAAGGAAGGCCCGTCCGGCAAAGTCGAAGGAGACGTTGGCCAGAGATCGGGTTCCCACAATGAACCAGGAGTTTCCTGAAAGTCCCCACTCCGGCCGTACCTCGCTGATATCGCAGGACCTCTGAAGAAGAAGGGGGGCGGTCCGGGCCGGCTCTGCCCCTCCCGAAATCCGGGGAAGATCACGCAGGCGCTCGGCTCCCGCAAGCCTTCCCGCCTCCTCGAGATCCCGCCACAGTCGCTTGAGATCCCTCCGATGGGTCAGGGGAACCGATTCGAGATCGAAGAAGACGACCCTGTCGGTGACCGTATTGTGCTCCCCGGCAAGGAAATGCGAATCGTAGGGAATGTCGATTCCCCGTTTACGAAGAAGGTCCCGGACTGCCGGACTGTTGGCCATTTCCACAAAGACCCTGGCATTGGGAATCCCCCGGTTCCCGCCGCAGGCCCCGCAGTCGAGGGCCGATTCATAGGGGTTGTTCAGGGATTCGGAGCCGTGGCCGCATATCAGGACAAGACGCGAGAAATTTTTGGTCACCCCGATCATCCGTAGGCTGTTCTCGATGTAAAAGGCCTGTTCCTCTGTCGAGAACCCCATCGTCATGATCGTCTCGAGAAGGACCCTGGTGCGCCGGGTGTTGACCATGTAAAGGGTCCGCAATTTCCGGAGAAGATCCGCCTCCTTGGCCAGGTTGATTCCCAGCTCCTCCCGGGCCCGTGCTCCCAGCCTCTCGAGTGGTCGGCCCTTTTCCAGAGACTTCTGCCGGAGTTCCTCCACCGTCTCGGCCGAAAGGGAGCGGGTGTGGGGCCCCAGGAGATCGAGACAGGCCTTGCGGATCCTGGCATGCTGCTCCGCCTCGATCATGGCCAGGGCCTCGGGTTCCGTAACCTTCGCCACAGTCAGGGCGGTTGCGATTTCCGGAAGGAAGAATTCACGGACAATGTCAGTGGCCCTTCTGACCCAGGAGGGAAAGAAGCTTCGTCCCACGAAAGGGAAAAGATAGAACCACCCGAGGGCTTCGACCAGGACATAGGGGGTGATGACATGGTCCTTGAGCTCATGAAAAAGATGGATGAGGGAGCGGATCTTCTGCTGGCGGAGAAAGTGGCGGTCCGCCCGTTCGATTTCATAGGCGCGGGGAAGCTCCCGGACCCGATGGCGCGGATTCAGAAGAACCGGTGCCTGGGTCTGACCGAATGTCTTCTGAAAAGGCTGGAAACGGAAAGGAATACCGAAAAAGCCGGCCATTCCGTAGGTCGAATACCCTCCCATCGATTCGACATGGCGGCGAAGCCGTTCGGAACGGACATCGATACAGAAAAGAACCTGGGCGGTGGGCCGAACTCCTTCAAGGGAAGGAGCCAGCGTCCCGGAGTCACGCCAGGGTTTAACCTTCAGGAGCAGCTCTTTTTCGAGGTGGTGTTCAAGTGCCTGTTGCCAGACTTCCTGACGCCGGCTCCTGTCGAAGGAGTCGAGGTGATTTTCAAGGAGAACCCAGGACTCGGGCTCAAGAGCGCCAACCTCCTCCGGGGAGAGCCCCAGACACTGGGCCACGTGAAAGAGGCGGCCCGAACGGCTCCTTTCCCCTCCTTCGGCCCGGAGGGAGTCGACCCATTCCGTCCTCAGGCGGGAGAGTTCATGCCAGAGAGGATCCCCGGGAGGAGGAAGGCGGTTCCCGAAGCCCCCGAGGAGGGCCTGCCAGGACGGAGGTGTCCCGTGCCGCAAAAGGAAATGCCGGGTCGCGCCCTCTTCCCGGTGTTTTCCGATCCACTCCCGGACCGCTGAAAGCGTTCCCGGGATCCCGAGTTTCGTCCGGCAAACGTGGTCGACGACGGCCTGCTCGAGAAAGAGCCTGACAGCAAGCACCATGACAAGATCGACAGGATGGGCCTGGGACCAGGGATCGTCATTTTTCCCCGACCGCCATTTGACATAGCCCAGCCACCCTGGAAGGGCCACCGCATGACGTTCGAGGTAATCGGTTAGCCCATCCCTGGGAATCTCCATTGCATTGATGGCACCGATCAGCGTGTCCTCCGGATTTTCAGGAAGGAAGGGGAGATCCCTGAAGGCCTCCGAAAGTCCCCAGTAAAGGATTTCCCGGTCATGGACGCAGACGGATCGCCAGGACCGGTAGAATCCCCTCTCCTTGTGGGGAAGGTTCCAGGCGGACACCCCTTCGTCAAGAAATGCCGAAAGCCACTTGATGAGCAGATGGTCGACCCGGGGAGCCCACTGCCCTCCATCGATTCCATCGATCCATTCAAGAAGGGTGAGCGACGGGCCCGGACGGGGAACGAATTCCACCGAAGGATCCGACCATGATGTGGCCGAAAGCCTGGCCCTCACAGCCTGTCGACAGGCTTCCCAGAGTCTTTTCAGGTAGGAGGCCTCGGGATCTCCCCCTCTCTCAGCCGAAATCCGGAGGCCATGGACCCTCCGGATTTCGGGGAGAAGGTCTTTCCTTAAACGGAAAAAAGCCGGGCGCCCCTCCATGATCACCGGATCAGAGGGAGCAGGAGAATCCCACTCATGGACAAAGTGGGACATGACAAGATCCACAAGCCTCCGGGTCTCCCCTCCGGAGCTCAGGGAGACTTTTTTCCGGAGCCCCGGATTTTTCAAAAGGAGGACCGATTCGAGATCGATGTATTCCAGACGTTTCCGTTCGAGAAGATCCGTCCAATCCCGGACCGGGAAGACCTCTCGGCTCCCGAAAAGCTGGGCGGCCTTCCTCACAGCCTCGAAAAAGGGAAGCTCCTCGAGTTCGTGAAGGGGATTGTGGTGGATGAAGTTGGTCATCCTGTAGACGAAGGACAGGGACTCGCCCGCAAGCTCGACGTGGGACCTGAGACCGATCCTCTGTCCGTCCGTCACGCCCGACAGGTCCCATTGGCGAAGGGAGGCTCTCTTCATCGTCCTATCTTCCCCCCCCGAGGCCGAAGGTTCCCAGAAGGTCGATCGCCAAAAGGAAGGTCGAAGCCAGCCAAAGGGACCATCCTTCCGACGGGAGAATCTCGGAAGCCAGGTGCATATCCGGTTCCGAAAGCCTCTGGACAGGTTCTCCGGAAAAAAGCTCCACTGTCCGCCCGAGGACCAGGACAAAGACAAGGAAGATCCCCGCCACCGCAAGAATGGACAGGACCAGGGAGGAATCGGAGACCGCCCGGAGAAGGATCCACTCACCCAGGAATCCTCCAACGACAGGGAGGCTCATCCCCTGAAATGCCCCGAACAGGTAGGCCAGTCGCAGGGGTTCGACGCCCGTTCCCTGTCCCGCCAGTCCCTGGAAAGTCCGGTTCCGGAAACGCTGGGCGAGGAAGGAGAGAGAGAGACCGGAAAGAGCCGTCGACAGCGGAAGAAGGAGGGCCATAAAAAGCGCCCCATCTCTCCCCTCCGGGCGGAAGGTCAGAAATCCGGCCAGGAGAAACCCTGTTCCCGCCACCGTCAACCCTTCGGCCATCTCCTCCACGAACAGAGAAATCTTCGCATACAGAAGACCTGTCAGGGCCAGCAGGATCCCCAACGCGGGGAGCAGGGGGGGCGGTGAAATGGCCCCCGGGGGAATGGCCCGGAGAATGTGAAAAATCAGAAGGGGGGGCAGACAGACAAACAGGGCCTGGTCCGCTCTCAGGAATCCGGGAGAGAGGACAGTCTCGGTTCTGCGGGGGAAGGGGGCGGGAAGGAGAAGGAGAATCGCTGCGGCCAAAAACAATAGAAGCTCTGTCAAGGATTGGCGCATGGCTGGAAAGGACAGGACTCCCAGGGCCAGGACAGCTCCTCCCAGACGGACAGGGAAGAATTTCTGGTAGGCTCCGGGATAGGCCCCTCCCAGAAACAGGGACGAAACAAGAAGCGAGAGGGCCAGAAGGCTTCCGCCAGCGAGGACTCCGGATTGGCTCCCCTGAAGAAAGACTCCGGTTCCCAGGGAGAGAACGGCAGGCATGATAAATGGGGCGGGAGAGCGTCGCTCCTCCAGAGGAAGGGAGGGAAAAAAGGCAAGGAAAGTAGCGGCCAGAGCCAGGGAAAGCAGGAGACCTTCCCGGGGAAGGGATTGGCACAGGGCGCAGGAAGAATGAAAAATCAAGAGAAGGAGGAGCAGCACGAAAAAAAGGAAGACTGGTGAGAGCGCCCAGAAGGAAGATCCTCCCCTTTTTGCGGAGAGGGCGCGGGAAGCCGGGAAAAGAAGGGGCAGAAAAAGGAGGAAGTAGACCGGAATCGGCAGGGAGAAAATCATCGGGCCGTTCCCCTACCTGGAAAAAGAACGCGAAGCCGGCAGACCAGCCGGTCTACGGGATCGATCAGGCGGTGAAGGACAAAGAACTCGAGGGTCCCGCGGTTGAGGAAAAACAGGTACAGGGCCTCCTGCCGGGAGAGAAGCCAGGCGGGAAGGACGAGCTCGCCCCTCAGACCCCGAAGGAGGGCCACTCCCCACCCGGCAATGATCAGGATCGTGATGAGAAGGACGATGGGAGTGAAGAGCACCCATCCGACGCCTCCGGAGGCGAAGAAAAGGGCCCTTGTGTCCGGATCCGGGTAGAGAAAGATATTGAAGAGGTGAGCCGCCTTGATATACACAAAAACAAAGGCGACCAGAAAGGCCGTCCAGGGAACGGCGGCGGCAAAGGAATCGAAGAGGCGGGCCCGGGTCAGGCTGATCGCAACCTGGGAGACTGTCACCCAGCTGAAGAAGAGAAAGACAACCGTTCCCTCCTCTCTAGAGAGATGGATTCCTGCCAGCTGGTGAGCTCCCAGAAGGATGACCAGAGGCAGGACGAGCGTCACAAAGGCCACCGGGAGGACCCGGGAGAGGCGGAAGGCTTCAGGGGTCCGGGGTTCGGTCGCGGTCCTCTTGGGAAGTTCGGGTTCCAGGCGGGCAATATGGATCCCCATCCCCGACTCGAGGAAAAGGGTCGCCTTGAAGATCCCGTGGGCGATCAGGTGAAAGACGGCCAGCGAAAAGGCTCCCAGACCACATTCCATGGTCATGTATCCCATCTGGCCCATGGTCGAAAATCCCAGCTTCCTCTTGACATCGCTTTGGGTGAGCATGGTCGAGGAGCCGAAAAGGGCCGTGGCGAAACCCACCAGGAAAACGACATGCATAGTCAGTGGCGAGTGAGAAAAAAGGAGGGAGGTCCGGTTCATCAGGTACCCCCCCACATTGACAATTCCGGCATGCATGAGGGCCGAGACAGGGGTTGGGGTCTCCATCGTGTCGGGCAACCAGACATGGAGGGGAAACTGGGCCGATTTGGCCATGCAGCCGACAAAGAGACAGAGGGTCATCGCGACCAGGGCTCCCTGGGGAACGAGCTCCGGAGTGTCCCTCAGGATTTGGGCCATCCTCCCGATATCCAGGGTGTGGAAAAGATGTTCGCCCAGAAGGAGGGCCACCAGGAAGAAGCCATCCCCAAGCCTGTGGATCACGAAGGTCTTGTGGGAGGCCATGACGGAAGGGGTCCGGAATCTGTTGTGGGACATCAAAAGGGAAAGACCAAGACTCATGAGCTGCCAGAAAAGGAATAGCAGCAGGAGATTTTGGCTCGTCACCAGCAGAAGAAGAACACCGGTCTCGATCCCGATCAGGGCGAAGAATCGTCCATAATTCGGCTCGCCCAGAAGATAGCGCAGGGAGTAGGTCTGAACGACCGTGCTTACCCCCGTGATCAGAAGTGACATGATCACGGAAAGCCGATCGAGTTCCCAAAAGGGATGTCCGGAAAGGCCGGAAAGAGAAATCGGAAGGCCAAAATCAACCGGTCCCTTGGAAACGATCCTCACGAGGAACCAGAGTCCGAGGATAAAGGCCATGACGGTGGGAACAAGAGAGAGAAAGGCCCGACGGGGTGAGCGACCCGAGAAGAGCCATTCGGCCACGAATAGGGCGGCCCCTCCCAGGATCGGAAGTCCGGGAATAAGCAGGGCAAGTTGGTTTTGCATGTAGGCTCCCTCCTTTCCCCGGAACCGGGTGGACCGGAATTCCAGAACGCGGGCTGTGCCTTCCCAGTCGTTTCCGCTTTCCGCGAAGGCAGGGACGAAAGAGGTTATCTAGGAGATCAGAAAGGATTGGAACGCAAGGTGAAACCGGGGAACACCTCCTCGAAGGCCGGAAGGGAAGATGCGATTCATCCTTCCCCTCCCGGACAATTCAGAAAACGGTCCTCAGAATCCCCGTGAATTGGACTTCATCTTCTTCAAAAACTCTGCCAGTTTCATGAACGTTTCAGGCGAAGTGTCGCGAACCGAAAGGTTGGCATCCTCATGGCCGGACATGGAGCAATAAGCCAGGGTGTAGCAGTCGGTTCCCCCACGGATGATCTTGAGGGCCAGATTGGCCTGATGGCAATGGACTCCCACGAAGAGGCAGGCATCAATCTTGTTGTGCCAGATGGTCAGGTTCGGGTGGTTCGGATTGATCTCCGTTTCGGGATCGATCTTCGGATATTTTGGCCGGTAGTCCGACATGGGGATGATCCGCACTCCTCCTTCGATCGCCGCTTTCTTGATGGCCGCCGCCATGAGGGCAGACTTTTCATTCCATTTCCAGAGAACCAGGGGTCCCGGAAAGAAGGTCGGAACCTTGGCCTGTGCCAGCACACGCGCACTCGCCTCGATCGCCTCATCCTGAGGAACGATCCGTCCTTCGATATGGCCCTCGCCAGGTTCGGGAAGAACGATTCCCATCATGGCTGCCGCCGGCGGCAGGAAGGCTTCGGGACCTGGCTTCACGCGATAGTTGGACACGGACACACCTCTTCATTCTGTTGTTCGGGAGAGGGTACACCCTTCCCTCTGGTATTCGCCTGGGAGACATGGCCAATTCCCATGCCGGACCCCTTTTGATACAAAACTGTCTGGAAGCTCCATTCTAAGGGGAGCCGGCCGGATCGTCAAGAACCCCATTGCCTTCAATCGCCGGAGCTTCTGGTGCCTGTCTTCATCCCTTCGGTCTCCTTATAGGGAAGGAAAGATTTCCTGATTGGACCTTTTTATCCACAAGGATAGAATGATTCCAATAGCCGAGGGAGGTCGTTATGACGTTCGTCCGAAGGAGTGTGTCCACATTGTTATTGTCGTTGTTATTTCTTCCAACGATGACAGTCCATGCCGAAGATTTTCTCAAACAAGGCAAGAAGATTGCCGAGGAGGGCAACGGATCTCCCGGGAGCGTCGCCTGCATGGAGTGCCATCGCTTAAACGGAGGGGGCATGCCTTCCATCGGAAGTCCCCGGATCGCGGGGCAGACAGCCGCCTATATCGAACACGAAATTCTGGGGGTCCAGAAGGGAACGCGATATGCCCCCGTGATGGCGGGGGTGGTCTACAATCTCTCGAAAAAGGATATCCGCTCGGTCTCCCTCTACTACGCCAGCGTCAGGACACCCAAGCTTCCGGATGTCTCTCCCCCAGATCAGACTCTCGTGGCTCTCGGAAAACACATCGCACAGAAGGGTCTCTGGAAGAAGAATGTCCCTGCCTGCGTCCTCTGCCACGGACCGAACGGCCGGGGAATCCCTCCCCATTTTCCCTATATCGAGGGACAGAACAAGGGGTATCTCCTCCGTCAGCTGGTCTCATTTGCCTTTCTCAAACGAAAGGACGACCCCCAGGGTCTGATGCGCGGGATTGCCCGGCGTCTGTCCCAGAGGGAGAGAAAGGCCGTCGCCGAATATTTTTCAAGCCTTACTCCTCCTGCTGTCGCCGGCCGGGGGAGATAACATTGAAGGAGCCTTGATGAAAAAAGGATTGCTTTTTCTCACCCTGGCCCAGGCAGGACTTCTCCTCTGGGGAGGACCCCTGGTCTCCCCCGCCCGGGCCCAGGAACCAGCCACCTTCCAGCCTCCACCGGACAGCGAAATTCCCTCCGGTCCCTTCGGGGACCTGGTCAGGAAGGGGGAACTCATCTTTACCCAGACCGGGAAATTCGCAGGAAAATATGTGGGGAACGACCTGACCTGCGAAAGCTGCCATCTCGACCGGGGCCGGAAGCCCTACGCAGCTCCCCTTTGGGCCGCCTACGTGAACTATCCCAGGTTCAGATCCAAGAACAACAAGGTGAGCCGGCTGGGAGAACGGATCCAGGGATGCTTCCGGTTCTCGATGAACGGGACCCCTCCCTCCTTGGACAGTGAAACCATCCGCTCCCTGGTGGCCTACAGTTTCTGGATGTCCCGGGGCGCTCCGGTGGGGAAAAAGCTCTCCGGGCAGGGGATGTATCACATGCCCCCTCCGGCACGAAAGCCCGATCCCTTCAGGGGCAAGAAGGTCTATGCGGCCCGGTGTGCTCTCTGTCATGGCGCGGATGGTCTGGGAACCACATCCGGCCACGATGTGGCCTTTCCGCCGGTCTGGGGACCCCGATCCTACAACATGGGGGCGGGTCTTGCGAAGATCTCGAAGCTTGCCGGTTTCGTGAAGATGAACATGCCCCTTTCAAAGGGCGACACCCTCTCCGACCAGGAATCCTGGGATGTGGCCGCCTATGTGGACAGTCAGCCACGTCCCGCCGATCCAAGAAAAATCCATTGATCCTGGCGGGGAGACGGACTCCCCGCCTCTCCGATTGCCCTCTTTTCCCCAACGCGGTATGATTTGGCGGAGGTTTTTTCGCCAATGGCCCGTTTTTCTGTATCCGACTTGCTCACAACCAGCCACCGGAGTCCCTTTCCCGTGACCCCTATACCTTCACTGCCCTTCGATCGGACCGGACTTGAAAGGGCCCGGGCCGGAGTCCGGGGAAGCTCCTTTTTCCGGTCCTTCTCGCTCCTCGATCCCCAGGGTCAGAAGGATCTTTTCGATTTCTATGTCTTCTGCCGCCTCGTCGACGACCTGGCCGACGAACCCCGGACTGAGATCGATGTGACGGCCCACCTTTCTGCCTGGGCCTTTGCCTTCGACCACGACTTCACTCCACCGACGGGATGGGAAGCCGAGCCCTTTTTCCAAAGGATCGTCGAGATATCGCGCCGTCGCGGGATTCCTTCCTCCCTTTATGGGGATATCGTTCGGGGAATGCAGGAAGACCTCACCCTGGTCAGGATCCCTGACCTTCCCGCCCTCGAGCTATACTGCTACCGGGCGGCCGGCGCTGTCGGACGCATCTGCGTCCCCATCTTTGGAGGGGACCTGGACCGTCTCGCCCCCTATGCC
>JAKAWK010000051.1 GCA_021827365.1 Nitrospirota bacterium | reverse complement strand
TTCCGATCTCTTTTCAGGATGCGGCGTATGTCACGGACAACATGGGAATGCGTGTCAGGCCCGGCCATCCGGAGCATGTGTTTGGCGTTGTTGCAATCCGTGTGGGTTTTAGGATCTCTGAGAAGATGATCATAGGCCAGACTGACGGATGGAAGGAGCGTTAAGCAGAGAATCGCAAGACCCGATGCAGCGAAAAATAGATTTTTCATGTCGGCCCCCAATCTTTTCATAATAATTGTTTGTTTAAAAAATATAAAAGAAGGATTATAGAAAAAAGTTTCATTTTATGTTTAACATGGTTGAGGGTAGTTTTCAATCCGGATTGACCAAGCTTTTAGGTTATGGTGAAGGTACCCGGAAAATCTGTTTCCCCGAAATGGGGTCGGAAAGAATCGGAAGCAGAACTGGCCCGTTGGGGTCTTTTTGCATCCTCTCGGGTCTTTGTGTTATATTTCAACTTTGCGACTTTGGGTGGGACCTTTGGGTCCCTTAGAATGTCGGCAGAGGTCTCTGCCGGATTAATGGTCAGGCTTATCAGAAAGAGGGGGACCTCATGGCAGGAAGTTTTGCCGTGATACGGACCGGGGGCAAGATGTATCGCGTCTCTCCCGGACAGATTCTTGTGGTGGAGCGTCTCGAAGAAGACGGGGCGGTGATCTTCGACCAGGTGTTGATGGTGTCCGAGGATGGGATCATCTCTTATGCGACAGAGGAGAAACCGCTTGCCGTCGAGGTCCATGGACGCATTCTTCGTCAGGAAAAGGATCCGAAGATCATTGTCTTCAAAAAGAAACGTCGCAAGAACTACCGTCGCAAGAAGGGCCATCGTCAGCTCGTATCCCGTGTAAAGATCGAATCCATTATCAAGACAGCTTAGGAGAGGTAAGTCTCATGGCTCATAAGAAAGGGGTCGGATCGACCCGAAACGGACGCGACTCGGAATCGAAGCGGCTCGGAGTAAAGCGCCACGACGGCCAGTTTGTTCTGGCCGGAAACATTCTCGTCCGGCAGCGGGGGACCCAGTTTTATCCCGGGGATAATGTCGGGATGGGCCGGGATCATACCCTCTTTGCCATGCAAACGGGAGTGGTCAAGTTTTCCCGCTACGGCCGTGACGCAAAGAAGATCAGCATCGTTCCCGACACCACCGGGACTCCCGGGACTGTCGAGGCCTGACCCTTCCGCCCGGTCCTCGGGCGGAATTTTTCCCTTCCGGAGGTTTCATGTCTCAGTTTGTCGACGAGGTCACGCTCTGGGTCTCCTCCGGCAAAGGAGGAGACGGATCAGCCTCTTTCCGGAGGGAAAAGTTCGTTCCCCGAGGGGGGCCTGACGGAGGGGATGGAGGAAACGGGGGCTCCATTCTTCTTATGGGCACCTCCTCCAAGTCAACTCTGCTCGACTTCAAGCATCGTCCCCGGGTGGTCGCCTCCTCCGGTGAAAATGGCCGAGGAAAGAAACAGCACGGCAAGAACGGACAGGATCTTATTCTCCGGCTTCCCCTGGGGACACAGGTCTTTAATGCTGAAACGGGAGAACTCCTGGCCGATCTCGTTTCCGAAGGGCAGATCTATACTTCGGCCCAGGGAGGACGCGGAGGACGGGGCAACGCCCATTTTGCGACTCCTACCCGCCAGGCCCCCGATTTTGCGGAACCCGGGAAACCGGCCCAGGAAGTCTTTCTGAAGTTCGAGCTCAAGGTCATGGCGAAGGTTGGGCTTCTGGGATTTCCCAATGCCGGGAAATCCACCTTTCTTGGCCGTGTCACGCGGGCTCATCCCCGAATCGGTTCCTATCCCTTCACGACCCTTTATCCCCATCTGGGCGTTGTTTCCCGGGGCCAGCCGCCCAACAACCGGGAGTATGTCATTGCCGACCTGCCGGGCCTGATCGAGGGGGCGCACGAAGGACGGGGTCTGGGAGACCGTTTCCTTCGGCATGTGGAAAGGACCGAGATCCTCCTCCATTTCATCGATGTGAGCTTCGAGGGCCCTCTAGACCCCGAAGAGGCCTATCGGGTGATCCGCAAGGAACTTGAGCTTTATGATCCCGCCCTTCTCGAGAAGCCGGAAGAACTTGCGGCCACGAAGATCGATGCGGCCGACCCACAAAGGGTCGAGGCCTTCAGGCGGTTCTGCTTGAAATCCGGCCGAACTCCCTTCTTCATCTCTTCTCAGACCGGGGATGGGATCCCGGACCTCCTCTCGGCCCTCGACCTTCTTCTCGAAGGAAAATCCCTTGCCGGAATCGTCACGTCCCGGGACTAGTCTTTCGCTGGACGAGGTCTGCCGGCAGGAGCGCGCCCGGATCAGAAAACGTCTTCGCATTTTGGTCCTCAAGGTCGGAAGCCAGATCTTGACTGATCCTTCGGGGGCCCTGTCATCCCGCTCCTTCGGAAGGATCGCCCGGCAGGTGGCCCAGCTCAGGAAGGAAGGGGTCCGTGTCGTCCTGGTCTCTTCGGGGGCGATCGCCGCCGGTCGGGAAAAAATCGGACTGGGAAAGAAGCCCCTCTCTCTCGCTCTCAAGCAGGCTGCGGCTTCGGCGGGACAGGCACCCCTCATGATCCAGTGGGAGCGGGCATTCTTCCGGCACGGGATCCATACGGCCCAGATTCTGCTGACCCCCGCCGATATCATCGACAGGGAGCGTTTTACGAATCTTGAGCGGACGACCGAGACACTCCTTTCTCTCGGCATTGTCCCTGTGGTGAATGAAAACGACGCGGTGGCGACCTTTGAAATCCGCTTCGGGGACAACGACCGTCTTTCCGCCTATGTCGCCGGCCTTGTCCGGGCCGAATGTCTTCTGCTGCTTTCCGATGTCTCTCACCTCTTCACGGCCGACCCCCGGATCGTTCCGACCGCGAAGAAGATTTCCTGCATCCACGGCATCACTCCGGAGATTGAACGGATGGCCGGTGTCTCGAGAAGCGGACTGGGAACCGGAGGGATGGCCTCGAAGGTCAGTACGGCCCTCTGGGCGAACGGCTGGGGACTTCCGGTCGGTTTGCTGAAGGGGGATCTTCCTTCGGGAATATTCCGCTTTTTCGAGGGAAAGACGGGAACCCTCTTTGAGACCCGGGCGACACTTCCGTCCAACCGGAAGATCTGGATCGGACATTTTTCCCGGCCACGGGGAGGATTCCGGCTCGATGCAGGGGCGTCAAGAGCCCTTTCGGGGGGCAACACAAGTCTTCTGGGAGCGGGAGTGGTGGGGATCGAAGGTCAGTTCTCTGCCCGGGATCCGGTCTTTCTTCTGGATCCTGAGGGACGTGAAATTGCCAGGGGCATCGCCCGGGCCGGTTCGGCCGACTGGAAGGCAGGGATGCCGGGGATCCTTGTCCACCGAAACGATCTGGTCCTGTCGGGCGACGGGTCCAGGACAGACAAGGAGAAGAGATGATGTCCTACGATGCCTCGGAGCTTGACCCGCTCTTGAAGAAAACCAAGGCGGCATCGCGCTCCTATGCCATATTGACCTCCGGGAAGAAGAACGAGGCCCTGGAAAAAATCGCCCGTCAGCTTGACATGGCGCGCCCGGAGATTCTGAAAGCCAATCGGCAGGATTATGAGGAGGCTCTTTCCAGGGGATTGTCTCCCGCCATGTGCGACAGGCTCCTTCTCACGGAGTCCCGCTTTTCGGGGATGGTGTCGGGAGTTCGCGAGGTGGCGGCCCTTCCGGACCCGGTGGGGACGGCCGTCTCCCGATGGGAGAATCAGGACGGGCTGGTGATCGAAAAGGTCAGGGTGCCGATCGGACTTGTGGGGGTGGTCTACGAATCCCGCCCCAATGTGACGGTGGAGGTGGCCTCCCTCTGTCTCAAGTCCGGAAACGGGGTGGTTCTGAAAGGAGGGTCCGAGGCGGTTCGGAGCAATACCATTCTTTCGCAAACCATCTGGGAAGGTCTGGCAGAGGCCAATGTCAATCCGGATGGGATGGCCTTTCTTCCCTGGACCGATCGCAAGGTGGTCCAGGACCTGGTCTCCAACACCACCCTTGATGTGGTGATTCCCCGAGGTGGAGCCTCCCTCATGGAAACGGTGGTCTCCCATGCCCGGGTTCCGGTCCTGCGCCATGATCAGGGAATCTGCCATGTTTTCATTT
Organism: Nitrospirota bacterium; assembly: GCA_021827365.1. GTDB lineage: Bacteria > Nitrospirota > Leptospirillia > Leptospirillales > Leptospirillaceae > UBA4572. Next base: position 12,473 of record JAKAWK010000051.1, on the reverse strand, counting down.
CTGCCAGCGCTCCCTTCACCATGGCCCGGGACATTGCGGTCAACGCCAAGGTCAACCGGCCTTCCACCTGCAATGCGATGGAAACCCTCCTGGTTCACGAACAGCTGTCAGAGAGCTTCGTCCGCCCTCTTCTCAATATCCTGAAGGAGAAGGAGGTGACCGTCTTCGGATGTCCGCGGACCCGCCATCTCGATCCGACGATCGCGCCCGCGACTCCGGAGAGTTATGCGACCGAATTCCTTGCGCTCTCGATGAATCTACGGATCGTGTCGAACCTTGACGAGGCCCTCGATCATATTGCCCAATACGGATCGGGACACACCGAGTCGATCGTGACCTCCGATGTCTTCGAGGCCGACCGGTTTCTTCGGGAGGTGGATGCCTCCTGTGTCATGGTCAACGCCTCCACCCGGCTCCATGACGGAGCCGTCTTCGGCCTGGGAGCCGAGGTCGGAATCAGCACGAGCCGGATCCATGCCCGGGGGACGATGGGGTTGCCTGACCTGACCACGACCAAATATCTGGTGCATGGCCATGGCCACCTGCGGGGGAGCTGAAAAAACACTGCGTCCCGCCCTGGCGCTCTTTGGTGGAGCCTTCAATCCGGTGCACCGCGGGCATCTCGCCCTGGCTTCGGAGATCGAATCGCGCCTCGGACTGCGCGAGATTCTTTTCATTCCGACAGGAGCCCCTCCCCACAAGGCCCCCCCGAAGATTTCCTGCGAGGAAAGAAAGTTCATGCTTGACCTTGCCATCCGAGACCACCCAAGATGGCGAAGTTCGGATATCGAATGCCGTATGGAGGGGTTCTCCTATACCGCCCGGACCATTTCCGCCCTGGCCATCGACCCCCCCCCTTTTTTTGTCATGGGTGAAGATGCCTTTGCCGATTTCTGGAATTGGGGGCATCCCGAGGTCATTCTCTCGGGGACCCATCTTCTGGTCGTGACCCGGCCCGGTGCGGATGTCAGGAGGACCCGTGAGGGGGTGTTTACCGTTCTTCGCGCCTCTGGTCTTCTGGATTCTAGGGCGGGGGAGGCCGTGTCCGGGGTGCATGAAGGCAGGCTGAGAGACGCTGTCTGGAAACTTCCTTATTTTGGAACCACGCTACGCTATCTGCGGATTGAGGCCATGGACGTTTCATCGACGGATCTCCGGAACGGCCTGGCGGGGAAGGACAGGGACCGGTGGGCCGATCTCTTGCCTGATGCAGTGAAATCCTATATTGTGAAAAAAAGGATATATCAGTAATTTCCGAAAGAGACAGGTCCTGTTTTTCAAGTCCACGGAGTTTTTTTCGTGGGTTTTGATAGAATTTTTCGCCTATTCTTCCTGGAACAGGCTAAGGAGACTTTGTGAGGCCATTAAATGAACAGAAAATCATGGATATCATCGATACCGGGGTTCTTGAGAAGGCCAGACGACTGGCAAGAGTTCTTGTTGACAAGAAAATCCGGGATGTCTGGGTGATCGATGTGGCAGGAGTGTGTTCCTATGCCGATTGCCTGATTCTGGGCGACGCGGAAAATGAACGGCACATGCAATCTGCGCTCGAAGCCCTTGACGAAGCCCTGTCGGCTCCCGGTGTCGGGCTCTCCCCCGAGCGGGGGAGTCGATGGACCCTTCTTGATCTGGGCGATGTGGTCATCGACCTTTTTCTTCCCGGGATCCGGGGAATCTACCGGCTCGAAGATCTCTATTCCGACTCGACAATCTATGTCCTTGACGAAGCCGGAAGGGAGCGCAGGGTCCTTCCGGAGGAGAGGCTTTCGCTTTATTCCGCTCCCCGGCCAAGGCTGGACACTTCTGTGACGGAGTTCCATTCTTCATGACACGCCTTCTCCTTCTGGTCATGCTCCTTTTGGCGGTGGCTCTTGTCAAGCTGGCCGAATGGAATGACCAGAAGGTCTCATTCCAGCTTTTCCCCCACAAGGTCCTTGTCCTTCCACAGATCACCCTGCTTGTTCTGGCCTTTGCCCTGGGGGCGGGTCTGGTCTTTTTGATCCATGGACTGTCCGACCTCCTGTCATGGGTTGAAAATCTCCGGGAGGGGCGGGAGGAAAAACGATCCGAAAAGGCGATGGCCCTCTGGAAAAGAGCCTGGACCGAGATCAACCGGTCCCATCTTCCCCAGGCCATCTCGGTGCTTGAGCGCCTTGTCACCCTTTTTCCTGACCACAAGGAGGCTCTGCTTCTTTACGGGGACCTCAAACGCTCCACCGGTGATTATGTCGGGGCGATACGGATTCACCGGCGGGCTCGTGTTTTCGACGAAGAGGATGTCCGGCTGGTTCTGGCCCTGGCCAATGATTACGAAATTGCCGGCCGTCAGGAAGACGCCATGGCGCTCCTGCGGGAATATTTCAAGAAGGAAGGCCGCAACAGGGAGGTCCTGGAATTCTTCAGACGGCTCCTCGTCAAGAACGAACGATGGGAGGAAGCCCTGGCGGTCCAGACAGTTCTTGCCCGTTCTTTTGAAAAGGGAGAGAGACGGGACAGGGAAGTCGCGATCCTGGTCGGGATCCGTTTCGAGGTGGGATTCCTTCTCCACCGCCAGGGACAGACCGAAGGGGCGCGCCGGGCCTTCCGGGGAGCCCTCAAGATCGATCCCTCCTTTACTCCGGCAAGGATTGGTCTGGCCGAAGCCCAGATTGCCGAAGGGCGGGAGAAGGAGGGGATCGAAAATCTGTGGGAGGGATGGGAACGAACGGGACAGACGCTCCATCTCGTTCGCCTGGAGGAGTTTTATCTTGAAAAGGGGAACCCGGATGCTGTCCTTTCCCTTTACGAAAAGGCCCTCGGGAAAAAGCCGGGACACTCCGGTCTCAGGTTTCACCAGGCCCGCGTCCAGAACCTTCTCGGAATGGAGGAGGAGGCCCTCTCGCGCCTTGAGGCCATGGAAGGCGAGGCCAACTGGGGAGGAGAATTCTATCGCCTGACAGGGGAGATCTATGAAAGGCGGCGGCAGACCGAAGCGGCTCTTGATGCCTACAAGAGGATCCTGTCCCTGGATCCTTCAGATGACCAGCCGTATGTCTGCAAGGCCTGCCGGACATTCTATGCAGGGTGGGCAGGTCGTTGCCTCGCCTGCCATCAGTGGAACACGATCGTGCGCACAGACGGCCTACTCTTCTCAGCCACCTCACACGGGGAAGCGGCGTCTCCAGCCCCTTTCCCGGTACACCCCCTCCGGATCGCTTACCAGGAATATTTCTCGGGTCCGACGCCTTCGTGATGTCAGGGCCTGACAGGGGCCTAACAATCCTCTCCCGTCTTTTTTCGAGGATATGCCTGGCCTGTGGATCCCGTTCGGGACCCGGGGATCTGTGCCGGAGTTGCTGGGAGGACCCGGTATGGCGACATCCAGGAAGTCGGGTTGTCCGGGAAAACCGGGAAATACGGTTTGTCTATTCAGATACAGGGCCGGTGGCACGCCTCTTCCGCCTGGCAAAGAACAGGGGCAACCGGAAAGCGATGGAGATCCTGCTCGATCGTGGACCTCTTTCCCGGCTTCTTCCCGGCGGTGCCCGGATTCTTTTGCCAGTTCCCCCTTCAAAGAAGCGACTCATAGGCCGGGACCTCTCCTTTCCGGATTGCCTTGCCTTCCGGCTTCACCGCATCGGGGGAATCCCCCTTTCATTTTCCGGAATTGTGCGGACGGCGGAAACCCCCCAGAAGAACCGGAGCCGTCCGGAAAGGCGGGAGACCCTCTTTTCCCCCCATTTTTGCCTGGAAACCAAAGGGCTTTCGCGATGTCCAAGAGAGGGGATTGTCTTAGTCGATGACCTGATGGTCACCGGCTTCACCCTGAGGTCGATCGACAGGCTTCTCTTCCGGGAAGGCTTCAGCGTCCTGGCCCACATCGCCCTTCTTGGGAGGGGAGAGGGGAACAAGGTTTTTGGCCGGCCTTTCTTTCCGGTCCGGTAGGCGGGAAGGTCTGAAATTTCGGGTATCCGGATTTGAGTGGGTTTCATTCAGGTCGAGGCGATCTTATCCTCTTGTGGAAAAACCGGATTTTGCTGTGGCTTTCGGCATCGTGTTCTCTTATCATTAAAACGGATTTAACTGTGGGGAGACGAGATTGGATCCAGTGGTTCAGTTAGAGCGTACTGGCTGCGGGATCGCAAGCGTTTCTGCGATCGTCGGTCTTCCCTACTCCGAAGTGAAATCCATTGCCAATTCCTTGGGCATCTTCGCCAACGACGAAAGTCTGTGGTCGGAAACCGCGCACGTCCGAACACTTCTGAACCACTTCGGAATTCGAACAGGCTCTCATGAGATTCCGTTTCGTTCATGGGAGTCTTTACCGGATACTGCGGTCTTGGCAATCAAGTGGCATCTTGAAAATGGCAGGCCATATTGGCATTGGGTGGTGTTCGTTCGTGAAAACGGACAATCCTGCGTTCTGGACTCAAAGAAAAGTTTGCGTGCGAATCGAAGAACTGACTTTGGTCGCATGAAGCCAAAGTGGTACATCTCAGTCATGGGCCTGAAATGAGTCCAGATTTCACGATCCGACAAGCTCTCGCCAGCGATGCGCAAGAGGTCGCGGTCATGGTTGGCGAGTTGCTAACCGAAATCATGAATGCTATTGGAGTTCAAACCTTCAACTTTGACCTTGCCGAAACAACCACGAGGCTCAAAGACTTTCTCCACCGCGAGAAATATTTTGTGTTTGTCGCACGTAGCGGGAGTGGAAACCCTGCAGGGTTTATCGCTCTATATGAAAGCTATGCCCTATATGCCGAAGGCGCATTCGGCACCATTCCCGAGCTTTACGTTCGCCCCCAATACCGCGCAAATGGGTTGGGGCTCCACCTTTTGTCTCAAGCAAAGTCTTTTGGCGCATCACGGAAATGGACGCGATTGGAGGTTACGACTCCGCCGCTTCCCCAGTTCGACAGAACATTAGCGTTCTATGAGCGTGAGGGGTTTGCCATCAGCGGCGGGCGCAAACTGAAGGTCTCTTTATGAGCCGTGGCCACACCCATCAATCCCCCTGATCTGCGCGGAAAGCCGCGCAGGCCGGTGAATTCAGACGTTAGGCATTGAAATAAGCTCATTCAGAGGGTCATGGGATGGAATCAAAAACCGTATTGGGTTTCATAGATAAGTTTGACAAATTTGTTGTCCCAAAATTCAGCGCGTGACGAGTTTCTTGCCAAAGTCACGCTCACGGTAATTGTCAAGCGATCTGGCGCACATATTTTGAAATCTGTCTGTCGGAAGATTGTCTCTTTTTTGTCGACTCTCGCTGGGGGTTGAGAAAGACCTTTTCAATCGAAGTCCATTTTCTGGTATTTTCGGACCATCGCTGCCTACGAGGCCTGGAGCAAGGCTGTGGTTCCCGAGATGCGGGAGGCCTACTCTGACCTGATCCGGACATTTACGAATTGGCAACCCTGAAAAATAAACTCCTTCGAGCACCCGGTTCCGAACCCCTGCACCGAGAGTCTGAACAGTCTGGTCCGGGTTGTGAACCGGCTGGGGCGTGGCTATAGCTTCGAAGCCCTGAGAGCCAGGATTCTGTTCGCGGAGGGAGCCCACAAGCCGCTTTCGCGTCCTAAATTCGTGCACAGGGGTGAGCCTGTGCGGGTGAAAATGGGATGAGGCGTGCCAGTTGACGCTATCGGTTACGGCTTGCCTCCAGGCAATTTCGGAAAAGCGGTTTTGACGTCATGGAAGACCGCATTGAAGGCAGAACGCCCACACGAATCGCCAGAACCGCCCAAGAACTACGGGATCGACATCAACACACTTAATTGAACTGCTGGAATCCGGTCGGCTGTGACCTTTCAAACACTCTCCAATACGGAAACCCGAAATTTCCTTAGTTCCTTTACGCGTCATTTTAAGGTGGTATTTTTAAATTAAAGAAAGGAATTGGTTTGACCGAAAAGTGAAGAGAGGGGGAGGGAGGAGTGGCAATGTCGAGGGTTCTTGTTTCTCTCAGTCATAAATCTCTTTGTGCCCGGATCGTTTTTTTTCTTTCTTTTCTGTTCCTGGTCATCTTTCTTGTCTCGCTCTGTCTCCTGACCCGCCGCTATTTTCATTTGGGCCCCACCCCCCAGAATCCCCGTTTCTTCCTCCATCCGTAAGAGGTCTGCCTCGTCCTTGCCCCCCGATTTTGGGAGGATTGGTACCTCCCGGCAAAGGATGCTATCCTCGGACTGATTTTTCCTGAAAGTCCCATAGGGCTACCAGGATTTGAAGGTTCGGGTATTCGTTATTGGCAGGAGAAGATTTTTTCTTTCGGGACCCCCTCCCGAAAAGGAAGACTCTGCCAAGAAGATCAGGTGGCTGGCAGTCCGTGAAAGAGAGGCTGTCGCAGAAAAATGACTTTAGATCTCCCAGAGGGGAAGGTCTTCCCATGTCCTCCGAACCTCCTTCAGAAAATTTCTCTCTCATAGCTATCCAGCACCGGCTTCGGGCCCGGCCCGACCTTTTTCTGGAAACGTCGGTGGACGGAATCCATATTCTGGACAGAAACGGCATCCTTGTCGATCTTTCCGATTCCTTCGCCCATTCCTTGGGATATTCAAGGCAGGAGCTGGAAGGTCGCCATGTCTCCGCCTGGGATGCCCGCTGGTCAGAGGCCGAGCTCTCCGAGATCGTGAGGATCAATGCCACCCTCCCTCAAGGAGAGATTGCAACCTTCGAATCCATTCACCGCAGAAAGGACGGGTCCCTCGTTCCCGTCGAGATCCGGAGCCGTCCGCTCTGGATGGAGGGAGAGGTCTACCTTTTCAATTCTGCCCGTGACATCTCCGATCAGAAAATTTCGGAAGCCCGGATCCGAACTCTCTCCGAACAGAAAATCCTTTTGGTCCTGGCAGGAGCCGCCGCCTGGGAATCCGGGGAGGAAACCCCCTTCCTTCAGACCCTTTGCGATCTCTGCGTTCGCCACGGGGAGATGGCGCTGGCCTGGATCGGATCTCCGGATTCCGACGGAACTTTTGTCATAAGAGGGGCGGCCGGAGTTCTGGGCTACATGGACGGCCTTCGTGTCTCTTGCCAGGCCGGGATCCCGGAGGGGGAAGGGCCGACGGGCCGTTCCTACCGGGAGGGACGTCCCTTTTTCAACAACAACTTCTCCGAACCCATTCTTGGCCCTTGGACGGATCGGGGCCGGCGGTGGGGGCTGGGTTCCAGTGCGGCCCTTCCCATCCGGCAACGGGGGGAGACCTGGGGAGTCCTTACGATTTACCATCAGGATCCCGATGCCTTTCGGCCGGAAGTCCAGGATCTTTTCAGGGAGCTGGCCAGAACCATTTCCCGGGGCCTTGACCATATCGAGGTCCGCCGGGCCGAGGAGGAGATGGCCACCCTCCAGGAGGCTCTTCTGGACAATACCCTGGCGGGAATCGCCCTTGTCCGGGGGGACCGGTTCAGGATGACGAATGCCCGTTTCCTCAAGATCTTCGGGTATGAGGACTGGGATTTGGGCGGGGCTACCGTCCATCCTTTCTTGCCGCGAGCCGGCGATCTCCAGAGGGTGCTGTCGCTTGAAGAGACCGGTTCGACGGAGGAGATCCTCCTCCCCGACATTCCGGCACGCCGCAGGGAGGGGGAGGAGTTTTTTGTCGACCTCTCCGTTCACCCTCTTCCCGGGACCAACACGATGGTCTGGACGGTGGTGGATGTCAGCGAACGGCATCAGCTCCAGGAAAGAAACACCCGAATTTCGCGATTCAATCTCATGCTGGCCCGGGCCAACCATGCCATTGCCACCCTGACTGACGAGGAAGCCCTTTTGAGAGAGCTGTGCGAGCTTGGGGTCAGGACGGGGGATCTGGAGCTGGCCTGCATCGGAACTCCGGATGAGGACGGATGGATCCGGATTCTTGCCGCCTCCGGAAAGCGGGAATTTCTGGAGGGAGTCCGATTCTCTGTCAGGGAAGAGCACCCCGAAGGACGGGGGGCCGTTGGACTGGCTTTCCGGACGGGGCTCTCCCAGTTCAACGAAACCTTTGCCGCCACCTCTTTCTGGAAGGATAGGGCCCGCTCTTTCGGTTTTCGTTCGGGGGGCGTCCTGCCCGTTCTGAGGAACGGAAAACCCTGGGGAGTCTTCATTGTTTACTACCGACAGGAAAAGGTGCTTCTCTCGGATCTCAAGATCATTCTCGAGGAGTTGGTCAACAATGTTTCCCGGGGTCTCGATCTCATCGAACTGCAAGAATTCCGGTCCATCCTCTCCCGGGCTCTCGCCGTGGTTTCGGACGGGGCCGTGGTCACGGGGAGGGACCGGAGAGTCCTCTTTTTAAACAGGGCCTTCACGGAGATTACGGGATATGGGGTTGAAGAACTGTCTGGCCAGGACTGCCGGAGACTCCTGGGTCCCGGAAGTGACCCGGTCGTCATCATGGAGATGGAAAAGGCCGTGGCCTCCGGACAGGCCTTTAAAGGAGAGATTCTCCATTACCGGAAAGACGGGAAGGCCTTCTGGAACCAGATCTCGATCACACCCATCAGAAATGAGTCCGGAAAACTCACCCACTTTGTCGAAATTCACCGAGATGTGACCCAAATCCGGCAAAGGGCTGAACGTCTGGCCTTCGAATCCCGCCATGACGATCTGACGGGCCTGCCCAACCGGAGATCCCTGGAGTCCCACCTCGACCGTGTCCTGGCCCGGGCCATGAGACAGGGGACTTCCGTTGCGGTCGGGGTCCTCGACCTCAACAATTTCAAGCCCATCAACGATGATCATGGCCATGAGGCAGGGGATGCCCTTCTTCGGGATTTCTCCATGAGGGTCCGAGCCTGCCTTCGGGAGACCGACTTTCTGGCAAGGTTGGGGGGGGACGAATTTGTCCTCGTGATCGAGGATCTTCCCAGGGGAATCCCGGACTCTCAGATCGGGGTCGTCCTGGAGCGTCTCCATGAAGCGGTCGAGACCCCTTACATTCTCCCGAAGGGAGATCTGGCCAATGTCGGAATGAGCCTGGGACTGGCACTCTTTCCGGAGGATGGCACTCAGGGGGACGAGCTGATTCGAAAGGCCGATCTTTCCATGTATGGGGTGAAGGACAGAAAGCTCCGGGGGGGCTCCTGGTGGCAGAGAGGTGTCTCTCAGGAGACGTCGGGGTCCGCACGATCCTTCGACCCCTTCGGCCCGGAAACCCTTTTCCTGCTGGAACATCACAAGAAGGAGCTCCAGAGGCTCCAGGAATACTTTGTCGAGGATTTTACCAGGGTGCTTTCCGATATGCCCGAAGCCCGGGGCCTTCTTGGAAGTCTGTCGAAAGGGGAGGTGGAGTCACTGAAGGAACGTCAGGTGGCCTACCTTTCCTCCCTGCTTCTTCCCCGTGCGGACGGAGGGCTGGGGGGGGAACTGCCACGCCATCTGGGGGAGGTTCATGCGCTGACCGGGGTCCCGGATACTCTCGTTCTCAGATCGAAATTCCATTATTCAAGGCTTCTCTTCGAGCACCTGAACCGGTCGCGCCTTTCCGTCCGGGACCGCCTCCAGCTTTATCTCGCCATCGAGGTGCGCCTCGACAGGGATCTTGAAGTCCAGCTCGATTCCGCAAAGTCGACGATCGACAGGTATTTCGAAACACTCTCCCATCCCGTGCCCCCCTTAGAGGGAGAGGCGGATAAACTGGGAGCGGACATGGACCGTCTCTCCCGACTTCCGGGAATCGGCGCGGTCCTTTATGGGACCTGCCCGCCTTCGGGGTTTTTCCGGATCCATTCTGCCTCGGGAGACTGGGGGGAGAAATGCCGGCCCCTGTGGGACGAAGGGGGAGAGGGTTCGGCCATTGCCACCGGATCCTTTCCGGGGAAAAGCCTCGTGGTCGAGGCTATGAAATCGGGGGAATGCCGGTCGGAAACGGTCCGGTTTCCAGACTCCGAGATTCTGTCCGAAGAGACCTTGGCAAAGAGTCTGCCTGTCCGTTCCATCCTGGCCTTGCCCCTTCAAAAACTGGCAGGAGAGGGGGAAGGCGTTCTGGTTCTTCTCGGGAGATATCCCAACCAGTTCGCCTCCCCCTGGATGCAGCGCTTTGCCAAGGCCCTTCTTGGCCGATGGGACCAGACGGAAAGCCGGAATCCGAAAGAAGGATCCTTTGTCTCCTAATTCCCTGGCCTTCGCTCCCGGGCGGTCATGAAGAGTGTCTCCAGGAAAAAATCGGCGGCCGGAGAGAGCTTCCGGTTTGGTATGAAGACCCAGAGATCCCGGACCGGCTGGAAGTCAAGCACAGGGACGGTCCGTATTCTCCCGGTATCCTCGGGACGGATCGAAAGGCCGGAAATGAAGGCGATGCCGGTTCCAAGGGCCACGAGATCCTTGATGGCCTCCGGGTTGTCGACAGTCATGACCACCTGGAAAAAGTCTGGAGAAAATCCTTTTTCGATCAGTTCCTTTTCGATGACCTGACGGGTTCCGGAACCGGGTTCGCGGCCGATGGCGGGAAACTGGCCGAGTTCTGAAAGGGGAACGGGATCCGTTCTCAGGATCTTAGGCATGGAGACCGAGTCGATCAGGACGAGGCGGTCATGCTGGAGGAAGGAGCGCTCCAGCGAGAGCCCCTGCGTTTTTGTCGGCTCGCCTTCGATCAGTCCCAGGTCGATTTCCGATGTCTTGAGGTCGTGGAGAATCTGGTGGGTGTTTCGAACGGCCAGACTCGCTGTGATTCGGGGATGGGCGCGATGGAAGGCCGCCAGCACAGGAGGCAGGAGGTAGGTCCCGATCGTCATCGAGGCTCCCAGCCTCAGATGCCCCTGGGGGCCTCCCGCGCAGGGGGCCACGGCCTCCCTGGCCTCGTCCATCTGCCGGGTGATGGATACGGCCAGGGGAAGAAGACGCCGTCCGGCCTCAGTCAATAGAACCTTTTTCCCTGTCCGTTCGAAAAGGGAGACTCCGAGATCCTTCTCCAGGGTCTTGATCTGGAGACTGATGGCGGGCTGGGTCAAAAACAGGACTTCTCCTGCCTGGGTAAAGCTTTGATGCTCCGCCACCTTGAGAAAGATCCGCAACTGGTCATTTGTCACTTGAAGTCCCCGCGTTCGCTCCCAGTCTCGGAGGGTTCGGGACAGTTTAGCATGAGGGAGTGATTTTCAGAAAATCGGTCCGAAGATCTCCCCTCATATTCGCAGAGCTTAAAAGACGCCAACATTTCCGGGAAAAGAGATCTGGAGAGGACCCAGGCCTTCCGGGCCATGGGAGGTCGAAGCCGGCTCCTCTTCGGTCTCTTGAACTTCATGAGGAAGAAGGTTTTTTCGTTTTTCCCCCGCCTTTTTCCGTTTTTCCTTGCGGGGTGTGGTCGAATCGGATAGGGATGCCGCGCACCGTCGTGCATGTCAGGGTATAGACATTATAGAGGGGGAAGAAGTTGTAGAGGGAGGTCGATGTGGTGACGTGGACAAGGCCGTCGGCATGGAGCGCGGGATTTTTCTTGAAGGCATCTTTCATGGCCGTTTCGAGATCCGAATCTCCCCAGGGGAGCACTCCCAGGATGAAGTGACGGCAGGCCGTTCCCTCGATCTGACCTCCGACCCGATGGAACTTGTGGGAATCGTGGGGGCCAAGATCCGCCTCCGTTTCGCTGTTTGAAAGAAGACCGATCGACCCGGTCGAGGTGCACCCGGCCGTCAAGAAGAAGCCCAGCGCGAAGAGGGCAAGAAGGGGGGCTCTGTGGTTCATTTTCACGAATTCCTCCTGATCATGATTGTCTTTGTGTGAGATCCGTGTTATCCGACTCCGCGGGATCACCGATCATCCTTCCGTCCGTCCGCCTGGTCCGGAAGGAGAAGAAAAGATCAGTGACGGGGAGCCTTTCCCTGCCGTCGCTGGGTTTTTCCGTTGGCCGAGATATCGCTCTGGGGACCTTTCGTGTCATGAAGCATGGTGGTGGCCACAGGGGGCCCGGCAATCGAGGAATGGTTGCTCTGTTTGTAGGCATACGGGGTAAATCCTCCACCGCAGCAGCAGGTGCACTCGGGGACGTAGGCCGGACCATAGATTCCCCCTCCCCCTCCGCATCCTCCGAGGGTGAGAAGGATCGGAACGATCCATAGGGGCCGTCCGGAAAATCTCCGGTTTCCAAGTTGCAGTGGCATGGGACCTCCAGGGAGCGCTTGGTGGATGACCGGGTTGAAACCTGCAAGAATATTCCCTAAGGTGGAAATTTATTAAGATATTGATTATAAAAGATATTTTAAATGTTACCATAGGGTGGTCGCCTCTGTCCATCCCGCCAGGAGAGCTTTCGAAAAATCCTGAAAATGAGAGGCTTTCTTGATTTCCAGGCTCGCCGGTCTTAAAATGGAGATATAAACATATGGGACAATAAAACCGGGACAAGCTTCCAGGGGAGGCGGTCCCGGTTTCGAGTCTTCGGATCTGACTGGCAAGCCTCTCCCGTTTGGGGGACGGATGAAAGGAGTTTTGATGGAACCCGTTCTTTTTTCAGGCCCGGTTGTCGAAGGAAGGCGGACAGCCGCTTCACTGAACCGATTCATGATGAAGG